>JAISKS010000026.1 GCA_031260825.1 Bifidobacteriaceae bacterium | reverse complement strand
CCAAACATCTAACTAATTTTAAAGAAAATTTATACTTATTTTTATATTCCACAAATAATACAATTTAATAAATTATGTGGTACAATATACATAAGATTAAACCAAGGGAGAGATTATGGACTCTAAACAAAATAAGTTATTATTTCCAATTATCATTGTTTTGCTATTTGTATTAGCTGGATATCAATTATTTTCTGGCGCAATAAAAAAGAATAAGTTATACACTGACGCTCTTACGCAAGCTCGCGAATACGCTGACAAAGGTTTAGTTGATAAATCATTAGAGCAATATAAATTAGCTTTATCTTATAAAACAACTTATGAAATTCTAAAAGAAGAAGGTACTGTAATCCGTCAATATAAAGGTGATAATTCATATATAGAATTTCTTAATGCTGATATGACTGATTTTAATGAAAAAGATCCATTTATATATGAGCAAATTGGTGATATTTATGCAGATCAAGAATCATGGGATCAATTTTTCACAAATTACTATAACGCTGTATATCTAAAAGAAGTATCTACTAAATTACAAGATTTATATAATAAAAATCAATGGCAGTATAATGAGAACAATATTAGTGGACAGGTAACTGATCTATATTCTACTTATAATGCTGCTGGAAAGGCTTTATTTTGGTCTAAAGGTGGAGTTGTAAATATAAATGGTAAAAAAGATGAAAATGGTAAATCATTATGTTTTGCTGACTTAAAAGGTGTATTCTCTACTCAATGCTTTAAAGAAGGAGATATCTGGCCAGTTGTTGACGGATTTACAACAGCAAGACTTTTTGATGAAAGCACATCTACGATAAAACCACAATTGGTTAATGGTGGTCTATCTGCTGTTTCACAAAACTTAAAAACATATACAGCATTTGGTGGTGCTAATAAAACATTATTCTTAGCACAAGATCCTGATAAAGATAATCGTTGGGTTTATTTAGATGATGAGTTTGCACAACAAGTTGGCGGAAAAGATTTCTTTGAAGCAAGAATGTTTGGTGGCGGAATTGCTAATGTTAGAGAAAATGAAGATAGCAAATGGACATTTATTAATCAAAATGGTAATTCAGTTGGCGATAAATCTTTCGAAGAAATTAAATATGATGCAAATGGCGTAGCTGCTTCTGATGGTGTATTTTTTGCTAAAGAAGAAAACAACAGCGATTGGTGCCTTTATACTTCTAAATTAGATAAAGTTACAGGTGGCGTTGCCGGAAAATGTTTTGAAGATGTTGAGGCATTTATTCCTGGTCAAGGATCATATGCAGCAGTTGAGCAAGATGGAAAATGGGGCTTTATTGATGCTACTGGAAATCTAAAAATTCCATTCGATTATGCTGGTGCTCATTCATGTGCTAATGATGCTTGTGGCGTAGGAAAAAATTCAACTAGTTGGGGATTTGTTAACACTGATAATGAAATGATTATTGATTATGATTTCCCAGAAACATATCAAATGCAACCAAATGGAATTGCATTAGTACAATCTTCAGATTCTACTCCTACATTAAAATCATTTGCTTTGATACAGGTTATTAGATACACAATTAAACAACCTGGCAAGAAAAAATAATTTTGCAAAAAACTAGCAAAAACTATAACCTAGGGTAATTAATAATTATCCTAGGTTATTCTATAAATATATAAAGAAAGATAAGGGTGACATATGGATATTAATGTACAAAAAGTAGAAGCAGTTGCAAAAGAACTTGGTTTAGATACCGATGATTTATTTGGTCCAATTAAAGAAACTTTATTGGTCGCATATTTCAAACATATGGATATTCAAAGAAGAGATCCTGAGGCTAGAAATTATTCTGTAGATATAAATGACAAAACTGGCGCAATTCAAATCTTTAAAAAAGTTGGCAGAGATCAATTTGATGATGTAACACCTGAAAATTTTGGACGTAGTACAGAAGGTCTTGTAAAAGATATTATTCTTAGAAAAATTAAACATGTTGAGGATGAGAAAAAACTTGGAAAATTTGCAAAAGCAAAAGGTACAATAATTGCCGCAACTGTAATCAAAGATCCTAAAGAAGAAGCTGACGGAAATACTCGTCCATTACATCTTGATATCGGCGAAACTTTCTACGCTGTAATGCCACTTAGTGATACAATTCCTGGCGAAGAATATCATAATGGAAAAGTTCTAAAAGTATATGTTACAGATGTACGTATGGTCGAAAACGAACGCGGCAAAAGGTTTCCAAGAGTCACTGTATCTAGAGCTCATCCAAAATTAGTACAAAGATTATTCGAATCTGTCGTTCCTGAACTTACTGAAGAAATCGACCTTAATGGCAATCCTGTAACACCTGGTTCATACGACATTGAAGGCGCTGAAGAATTCGAAACTTTAACTCGCGCAAGTATCGTATCTATTTCTCGCGAAGCAGGTAGCAGATGCAAAGTTGCTGTTCGCGCAAATCTAGATGGCTTTAATGCTACAGGCGCGCTAATCGGTGAAATGGGATCTCGCGTAAGAAGCGTAATGGAATCTATTGGCGGCGAGAAAATTGATATCATTTTATATGATACAGAAATTGAAAAATTCATCGCAAATTCACTTTCTCCATCACAAGTTCAGAATGTAAAAGTACTTGATAGAGATGCGAAAAAAGCAGTTGCTACTGTTCCTGATTTTCAACTTTCTCTTGCTATCGGCGTTGATGGACAAAATGTAAGACTTGCAAATAAACTTACAATGTGGTCAATTGATATCGTAAGCGATAAATAAAAAGTTACTGTTTTGCGCTCGCATTAATTAGCTACAATTATGAATTCTAACATAATACCTGATAAGCCAACTATTGACGGACTTGCTGAAAAGTATTCTGCAAAATGGTTCGAAGATGATGTTTATAGTTTCGATTTAGATGCCGCGATTTCTGCTGGACGCAGCTCTGTTTATTCAATCGATACGCCTCCGCCAACTGTTTCTGGTTCGCTTCATATGGGACATGTTTTCTCATATACGCATACTGATGTTATCGCTAGATACAAACGTATGACTGGGCTCAATGTCTTTTATCCAATGGGCTGGGATGACAACGGTCTTCCAACTGAGCGCCGAGTTCAAAATTATTATGGTGTGCGCGTTGACACTTCTGCAGCGTATGATCCAAATTTTGTACCACCTTTTGAAGGTACGGATAAGACAATTAAACAAGGTGATTTGGTGGCGATTTCGCGAAAAAACTTTATCGAACTTTGCAATAAACTTTCGCGTTCTGATGAAGAAAAGTTCAAAGATTTATGGATGAAACTTGGACTTTCTGTTGATTGGAAAAACACTTATCAAACGATTGATCCTAATTCTCAGAGAATTAGTCAAGAGATGTTTTTGAAGAATTTTACCTCTGGAAATGCTTATGTTAGCGAGGCTCCAACTCTTTGGGATGTGACATTTCAAACTGCTGTTGCGCAGGCCGAACTTGAGGCGAGAGAATATCCTGGTAGCTATCACAAACTTGCATTTGAAGTTTTCGATGATAATTCTTTGGACGCAATTGTTATTGAAACTACTCGTCCTGAACTTCTTGCAGCATGCTCTGGCGTTATCGTAAATCCGACTGACGAGAGGTATAAATCCTATGTTGGCAAAACAGTTACTGTACCACTTTTTGGTTATCAAGTAAAAGTTTATGCGCATGAACTTGCGCTTGCAGATAAGGGTTCTGGCGCTGTGATGTGCTGTACTTTTGGTGATTTAGTTGACGTGACATGGTGGCGCGAATTGTCACTTCCAATGCATTCGATTTTAAATAAATTTGGTCGCATTGTTAAAGAAACTCCTGAGTGGATTGGGGGTGGTGCTTGCTCTGGTGGCGGTGCTTGCGGTACGGATTCTTCGGGTATTGGCGGTACGGATTCTGAGGGTGGTAGTTGCTCTTGTGGCGGTACGGATTCTGGTACTATTGGCGAAAAAAGTGTAGCGAATTTTGAGGCAATTGCTGGGAAAACTACATTTTCTGCGCGCGAAGAAATTGTAAAATTACTTGAAGCTTCAGGTGTTTTGCTTGAGCCTCCAACAAAGACAAATCGTATGACAAATTTCTATGAAAAGGGCGAAAAACCACTCGAAATAATCACTAGTAAACAATGGTATATTTCAAACGGTGGCAAGGATGTAGCACTTAGATCTGAGCTAATTGCGCAAGGCGAAAAACTTGAGTTTATCCCTAAACATATGGGAAGTCGCTATAAAAATTGGGTTGAGGGATTGAATTCCGATTGGCTCGTTTCGCGACAAAGATTTTTTGGTGTACCATTTCCAATATGGTACAAACTCGATTCTGAGGGTTGCCCGATTTACACTGAGGTTTTAACCCCTGAAACAGGTTCGCTACCAATCGATCCTCTTGGCGATGTACCACCTGGATTTACTGAGGCGGATCGCGATGTACCTGGCGGTTTTACTGCTGAAGTTGACGTTCTTGACACATGGGCAACATCGTCGCTCACTCCACAAATTGCTACAAAATATGGAGAATCTTCAAAATTACATTCTGTAACATATCCAATGGATCTTCGTCCACAAGGACAAGATATTATTCGTACTTGGCTATTTTCAACTGTTGTTCGTGCATATCATGATACAAAAGAATTGCCATGGAAAACTGCCGCGCTTTCAGGTTGGATTCTTGATCCTGACCATAAAAAAATGAGTAAATCAAAAGGAAATGTAGAAACTCCAGAAGGATTTTTGGATGAGTTCGGCTCTGATGCTCTTAGATATTGGGCTGCTTCGGCAAGACTTGGGACAGACGCAGCTTTTGAAACAGCACAAATAAAAGTTGGTCGTAGACTTTCTATGAAACTTTTAAATGCAGCGAAATTCGTATTGATGATGACTTCTACTTCTGAATTTGAATTTTCAGAAATCACTAATGAGATTGATTTGTCATTTGTTTCTAAGCTTGATGAGGTTGTTGAAGCAGCAAATAATTCGCTTGAAAAATATGATCATACTGGTGCTTTAGATAAAATAGAAACACTATTTTGGGATTTTTGCGATAATTATATTGAGCTTGTAAAGCCAGTATTTTTCGAGGAAAGTGCATCGTCATCTGAGCGCATTGCATCTGCAAGAGCTACATTATTATTTGCAATAAAAACCTTCACAAAATTATTCGCTCCGTTTATTCCATTCGCTACAGAGGAAGTTTGGACTTGGCTTAATATCAGTTCTGAGAGTGTTCATATTCAGAAATATCCTGTACCACTAAAAGAATTATCACTCGGTACAATTTTGGCAGAAGTGAAAAATAATGAAACTATTTATGATTATGCTACACATATATTAGAAGCACTTCGCAAAGTAAAATCGGAACAAAAAGTGTCGCAAAAAGTTAAATTTGAATCTCTTGAATTAATATTTGATACCAAATTTAAAGACACAGATTTCTCTGATATTTTGATTTCTGTTGGCGCGGGTGCTGATACTGTTATAACTTATAGTGATAATATTTTCTTTGAGTTAAAATCATATAAACTCGAAAATACTGGCGTATAAAATTTGGCCGCAATAGCTCAGTCGGTAGAGCGCATCCCTCGTAACGATGAGGTCACGGGTTCGATTCCCGTTTGCGGCTCATTTAATTCACCGCAAACGGTAGTCGACCCGCGATACGGGTTCGCCGGTTGATTTCTTTTTGCCGTTTGCGGCTCATTTAATTTATTTTCTTTCAGAAAATCTAGACCTTGCATTAAAATGCTCGAGCACACTCCGTTCGCTTAACGGCTTCTGCAAAGCAGGCGCCTACTCACTACGTTGTCTAGCTTAGAAATTTCGGCGTTATTGCTCGCTCGAAGTACCTAATGTACAGCGCCCCTCGCATTCCTTGAAATTTCTTCGAATTAAGTATTGGCTCATTTTTATAAAGTTAGGCGCCTACCCACTACGTTGTCTAGGAAACTTCTTCGAATTAATTATTATCCACAATACGGTGCTCATCGCAAATATTTGAGCGAATGTTTGATCGAAGATTTGAACAAAATTTTACCGAACCGCTACTGAGATCCACAGCTCCCCGATTAATCGCGCTGTAGCTCAGTGTTTTCGCATAATCACCTGGCGAATCAAAATCTCAGTAGCGTTTCGGTAAAAGAGTATTAATTATTACCCCAAAAACGACGTTCATCGCGAATATTTGAGCAAATATTTGAGCGAATATTTGATCGAAGATTTGAACAAAATTTTACCGAACCGCTATTGAGATTCGCAGCTCGCCGATTTATCGCGCTGTAGCCCAGTGTTTTCGCATAATCACCTGGCGAATCAAAATCTCA
Organism: Bifidobacteriaceae bacterium; assembly: GCA_031260825.1. Lineage (GTDB taxonomy): Bacteria > Actinomycetota > Actinomycetes > Actinomycetales > Bifidobacteriaceae > JAISKS01. Next base: position 8,467 of record JAISKS010000026.1, on the reverse strand, counting down.
GTAGCGTTTCGGTAAATAAGTATCCACAAATACACCACAAATACACCACAAATATAAAAGTGATACTCATTTATAAAATTCTATATAAAAACTGGTATAATATATTTGCGGATATCATTTGATTTTTCGCACAAAATATTCTAAAGGATTGATATGAATAGCGATGAAATTTACAAAAAGCGCATTACAAAGTTAAGAAAAAAACTTGATAAAATCGATGAAAAGATGATCAAAATTATGGTCAAAAGATTTTCTGTCACCACTCGTATTGGCTGGCTAAAAGCTGAATATGATAAATCTGAACTTGATCCAAACCGCGAGTTAGCACAAATAAAAAATTACGAAATGCTTGCAATTAAAAAGAATCTCAGCAAAAATCTTGTTGATGGACTTCATAAATTAATTACTGATGAAGTGAAAAAACAGCATGTTTATATTAAAGAAATTTATGCACAATCTGAAGATAGTAATAAGGCTGATGAGTTTGTAAAATATGATGAAACACAGACTATAAAAAACATTAAAATAAATGATTAAGGAGTTTTAATATGACTGATTATTATGGTATATTAGGTGTAAATAAATCTGCTACAGATGATGAAATTAAAAAAGCATATCGCAAATTAGCTCGAAAATATCACCCAGATCAGAATGATGGTGACTCTGCTGCTGAAGAAAAATTCAAGCAAGTCTCAACTGCATATGAAGTTCTTATGGATCCTGAAAAACGCCGAATGGTAGATCTCGGCGCCGACCCGCTAGACAGTAGCGGCGGATATGGTGGCTTTGGCGGCGGCTTCGGTGGCGGTAGCGCATCTGATATTTTCGACGCATTTTTCGGCGGCGGCGGAGGATTCGGCGGTTTTGGTGGTAGCGGATTCGGCGGAGGATCTCGCGCAAAATCTCGCACACAGCCCGGCCAGGATATTTTAGTTCGTGTAAGCGTCGATTTAGAAAAGGCAATTTTTGGGGGAGTGGAAAAAATTTCAGTCAACCTTGCAGAGGTCTGCGACAAATGTCAAGGCAGTGGTAGCGCGGATGGATCAGCGCCTGTAACATGTACCACATGCTCAGGATCGGGCGTAACGGTTCGAATCCAAAACACAATTTTAGGGCAAGTCCAATCGCAAGCAACATGCCAAACTTGCGGCGGATATGGTAGCGTAATTAAAGATCCTTGCCAAAAATGTTACGGCGAAGGGCGCTTCAATACTCACCGAGATATCAATGTGAAAATCCCACTCGGAATTCGCGATGGTCAAAAAATCAAACTTTCATCGCAAGGTGAAGTCGGCGTTGGCGGAGGTCCGGCTGGCGATTTGTATATCGAAATTCGCGTAAGTGAGCATCCGTTTTTCATCCGCGATAACACATCTCCGGATTTGCATTCGTACCTAAACATCGGGCTGGATGATGCGATACTTGGCAAAACCGTACCACTTGAAACTCTCGATGGCTCGATCGATGCTGTGATTCCTGAGGGCACTTCAACTGGCGACGAAATTATACTTTCAGGATATGGCGTTCCGAAAAAAGGCATAAAAGATACAGATATAAGTCGCGGCGAAAAGAGTAGCAATCGCGGAAATTTGATTGTGCATATCACTGTCGATATGCCTGACAAGTTAAATTCTAAACAGCGCAAAGCGGCCGAGGCATTTGTAAAAACTCTTCCTGCTAGAAAAAATTATCAGTTCGAAAAACTTACGAAAAATTTCTTCGAAAAGATTGCGTCGATTTTTAGATAAAATTTTGATTATAAATGACGTTACCATTATTTTTTGAATCTGAATTATCCGGTACAGATTTACAAATTTCAAACACTTATAAATTATCTGACTATAACAAAAAACATATTTTCAGCGCGCTTCGAATGAAATCCACCGACTCGGTTTACATCGCAAATGGCAATGGAATCCGCTACACAGCTGAGCTAGTCGGGTCAGATTCTTTTACAGTTACGGACTGCCAACCCGGACCCAACCAATTGCCAATCACATTAATTCAATCTCTAATAAAAGACGGTCGCGATCAACAGGTCGTCGAGATGTGCATAGAATCCGGCGTGAGTGAAATCATCCCATGGCAAAGTGAATTCGCAATAAAAAAATCCTCTGGCGCCGACGCCCAAAACAAACTCAGAACCAAATGGCAAGGCTGGTCCAATGCTTCTGTTGAACAATGCCGTCGCTGCAATAGTGTAAATATCGGTACTTTTTTTGACGGATCTACATCTCTTGCTGACGGTTCAGTGGTCATTATTTGTGACATATCTGAAACGGAAAAATTCTACAATTTTGCTGAGTTAGCAAATGTTTTGCGCAGTGAAAATTTATTTAGCGATGCTACTCATTTCTATATTTCAATCGGACCGGAAGGCGGACTATCACCGCGAGATATTGACCTTCTAAAAAAATCCGCAGCTAACTCAAATTCGAAATATTATTTTGTAACTCTTGGCGATGCAATTTATCGCTCACGAACAGCGGGGGTCGTCGCTATTTCTAAACTTGCTGAGATAATTGGTTTTTAATTTTTGTTCATATTGCAAGGGTCGTATGAGCGAACCGCTATTGAGATTCACAGCTTGTCGATTTATCGCGCTGTACCCCAGTGTTTTCGCACGGATCTCGCTTTTTTTCAAAACTCAGTAGCGGTTCGGTAATGGCTTGGTAGTGATTCGGTGGCGGTTCGCTATCCTTGAGGTAGTGGTTGGGTGAAAATTTTGCCTTACACACTGGATTTAATGAGAATATAATCCTATAAGTTCGATTTTAGTTCTCTGGAGATTGGGTGAAAATTTTTGGCTGACAGAATTTGGCAGAATTTAGTCAGTCAACTGACAGAATTTGGCAGAATTTAGTCAGTTATGGTATAATTTCATTATGATACAAAGAATATTAGAAATTAGCAAATTTGTGAAACCGGGAAAAACATTTCTTCTTATGGGACCAAGGCGAGTAGGGAAAACATATTTAATTACAGAATATCTCAAAAATACTAATAAGAAATATATTAAATTTGATGGATCTGATTATAATACAAGTGAATTATTTTCAGATAATAATTTATCAAAAATAAAAAATGTAATTGAAAAATATGATATTGTATTTATTGATGAAGCTCAAGAAGTTAAAAATATTGGAGTATCATTAAAATTAATAAATGATCATATGCCTGAAATTTCTGTCATCGCTACTGGGTCTTCATCATTTGAATTAAACAATCAAGTTAGAGAGCCATTGGTCGGGAGATCTACAACTAGATTTTTGTATCCATTTTCTATAAATGAACTAATTCAAAATCAGGAAATACAATTTAATGAAATTAAAAATAGTGTACTTATTTATGGGTCCTATCCTGACTGTTATCTTGCTGGTAGTGAAGTAGAAAAAAAAGAGTACTTAAAAGATCTTGTTAATAATTTGTTATTAAAGGATATATTAACATTCCAAGAAGTTAAAGGATCGCAGATAATTATGAAATTACTTATTTTGCTTTCATATCAAATTGGGAAAGAAGTATCTATAAATGAATTAGCAACCAATCTGGGCATTAGTAAAAATACTGTAGATAGATATCTTGATCTTTTAGAAAAATCATATATTATTTTCAGAATGAATGGTTACAATAATAATCATAGAAAGCAAATATCTAAAAAGCCAAGATATTTTTTTTATGATTTAGGTATTAGAAACGCATTAATTAATAATTTTAATTCTATTGAAATCAGAAATGATATCGGTGAACTCTGGGAAAATTATGTAATTGTTGAGAGAATGAAAACTCGCGAATATAAAAGATTATATGCAAATCAATATTTTTGGAGATCTTATGAAAAGAAAGAAATTGACTTAATTGAAGAAAGGGACGGTAATTTATTTGCATACGAAATAAAATACTCTGATGAAAAAGCAGCAAAAACAAAAGTACCAACTGACTGGATTAAGTCTTATCCTGATTCATCATTTCAAGTTATCTCCCAATCAAATTTTTTTGATTTTATTAATAAGTGAAATCTCACTAAATATTCACGAAACGATTCAACAGAATAATAAAATAGCTCCATAATATGTTATAATCTTACTATGTCAAATATCGATTATAATGAAATTGAAAATCTACCTAAACTTGCAAAAAGTGACTTCGAATCTGCTGTAACTGCTGATGATTTAGCTAAACTTAAAACAAAATATTTTGGCGATAATTCTGTATTAGTTATGTCATCAAAAGCTATCGGAGGTCTTTCTGTTGAAGAAAAACCTAAGGCTGGAAAAGTTCTTGGAGCAGCGAGAGCAGCGATTAATGAACTTTTTGATGCTGCTACTGAAGCTGTAAAAATCAATGAAGAAGCGCTACAATATGCAACTGAGTTTGAAGATATGACAACTCCTGTCGAGTTTTTGAAACAAAAATATAATGTTACGCCAATTGATTTTGATGGCGCTGTTCATCCGATAAATGGGATTATAAATGAAATACAAACCTTCTTTCGAAATGTCGGTTGGACGATTGGCGATGGCCCTGAGGTTGAGGCAACTGAGTTTAATTTCGATAAATTAAATTTCGGAAAAGATCATCCCGCAAGGCAAATGCAAGATACTTTTTACATCGAAAAATCATCTGGTACAAACCCTACCGATCAAAAAATACCCGACCAAAAAATAGACGAAAACCAAACCGACGTAAACGAAAAACTCGTAATGCGCACTCATACCTCACCAGTTCAGGCGCGCGCTTTAAAAACTCACGGTGTGCCGTTATACATCGCAGTGCCAGGAAAAGTTTATCGCACCGATGAACTTGACGCAACTCACACTCCAGTTTTTCATCAATGCGAAGGACTTGCGATTGATAAAGATCTTACGATGGCAGATTTAAAGGGTGTTTTGGAGCTTTTCGCAAAAGCAATGTTTGGCGAAGATGCGAAAACTAGACTTCGCCCAAGCTATTTTCCGTTCACTGAACCTAGCGCTGAACTCGATGTTTGGTACCCGAATAAAAAAGGCGGCGCTGGCTGGATCGAATGGGGCGGCTGCGGAATGGTTAATGAAAATGTGCTAACAAATTGTGGCGTCGACCCTAAAGAATATCGCGGTTTTGCGTTTGGCGTGGGCATTGAACGCACGCTGATTTTGCGACATAATATAAATGATATGCATGATATTGTCGAAGGCGATGTGCGCTTTAGTAATCAACTTGGGCTAGGAGTTCTTTAATGAAAAAAATAACTTCCGCCTCAAAAAATCTTCTAAACCGTACCATATTTGAAACAAAAAACCCCGCAAACAGAACCATATCCAAAACAAAATATCCCTCTAATATCAAACTAAATTTAGGAGAAAACAATGCCTAATGTAATCGTAGATTGGCTCGCTGAGCATGTAGAAATTGACCCGAAAATTTCAGCTGAAAACCTTGCTGCTGACTTTGTAAAAGTTGGTCTCGAGGAGGAAGAAATTCATTCAAGTGGGCTGAAAGGTCCGATCGTTATTGGGCGAGTTTTACAGCAAATTCCTGAGGAACAGTCGAATGGAAAGACGATTAATTGGTGCGTGGTTGATGTTGGAAATGAGCATAATGTCACACTCAAAGATATCGAAAAAGGCGGAGAAGTTTCTTCTGAAATTACTTCGAAAATTAGTAATCCTGAAACTGATTTAATTGGTAGAGGAATTATTTGCGGTGCGCATAATTTTAAAGTAAATGATTTGGTTGCCGTAACGCTTCCTGGCGCCGAGCTTCCAACCGATTCGGGCGAGCCATTCAAAATTGCGGCGCGCAAAACTTACGGTCATATTTCGGATGGAATGATCGCGTCGGGAGCTGAATTAGGGCTTAGCGATCAGCAATTAAAGAACTTAGGAATCACGCCGGTTGACCATGGAATTATAGTATTTGAACCAAACTCAAATGACGCAAAAGCAAACGCAAACTCAAATGACACAAAAGCAAACGCAAAATCAAATGACACAAATGCAAATCCAAAAGACCCAAATTCAAATGACACAAAATCAAATAACACTTTTTCGCAGTTACAACCTGGCGATAATGTACTTTCCATATTAGGTCTTGACGGCGAAACTCTTGAAATTAATATTACTCCAGATCGCGGATATTGCTTCAATTATCGAGGTCTTGGTCGCGAATATATGCATTCTACAAAATCTAAATTTATTGATAATTTCGCAAAATATAATCAAGCAGCTCTTGAAAAACTCACTCCAAATCTTGAACAAAATATTAATAAATCAGGCGATTCGTTTGAGGTTCAAGTTGATGATCAGCGTCCAATAAATGGGAATTTGGGTTGCACAAATTTTGTAACACGTACTATAAAAAATGTGAATCCGAATGCTGCAACTCCGCAATTTATCGTTGACAGATTAGAGGGAATGGGCATGCGTTCGATCTCGCTTGCGGTGGATATTACGAACTATGTAATGTTAGATTTGGGACAGCCACTTCACGCATATGACGCCGCAAATCTCGAGGCACCAATCGTTGTTCGACGCGCAAATACTGGCGAAAACATCACTACTTTAGACGACGCAAATCACATTTTGTCTGATGAAGATTTGCTAATCACGGATTCTCCTAATGGCAAATCGGCTTCTAGAATTCAAGGAATCGCAGGCGTTATGGGCGGCGCTCAAGGCGAAATTAATGACGCTACAACTGACATAATTTTGGAAGCAGCGTATTTCGACAAAATCTCCGTTGCACGAACTTCGCATCTTCACAAAATCCATTCTGCCGCAGCCTTCAGATATGAACGCGGTACGGATCCATTGCTCCCACTCGCTGCATCGCAAATGGCTACTGAAATGATTTGCGAATTTGGCGGTGGCTCTGAGGCTGGATTTTATTGGTATCGTTCCGATGATTTTTCTGAAAATCTAAGCGCTCAAACTGTAGCATATAATTTTAAAAGAGTTACAGAATATTTAGGAACTGAAATTCCTACCGATACACAAATCGAAATTTTACGTGAAATTGGATGCGTTGTAAAAGGTACTGCTACTGATAAATCGGTCGATGTTACCCTTCCAACATGGCGTCCAGATCTCGCGGAAAACTTAGATAATCAGCAGTATTTGATTGAGGAAGTTGCGCGCATTTATGGTTACGATAAAATCCCACTAACTTATCCATCTGCAACAAATGGTACGAATTATTCTCGCTCTGAAAAGCTTACTGATAAGGCGAAACAAACGCTTGCAGGTAGCGGTTTAACTGAGGTTATTACGTATCCGTTTGTTGCGGAAAATGAATTTCGCGAGCTAACTTTTGCGGATCAATTTCCTGCAAATTTCTGGAAGAAAAATACGAATATGGATGATGTAAATCAAACCGCGCGCGTGAATATTGCCAATCCGCTAAATGCTCAAAAAAAATATTTACGAACTTATTTGCTTTCGACACTTTTGGAAGTTGCGGAACTTAATATTAATCGCAAAAATTCTGAGTTCAATATTTTCGAAACTGGTAAAGTTTTCTTACCAAATTCTGCGCGATTTTTCTATAGCAAAGAAACGATGAATGAGGATCAGGATGCTGATGTTCCTAATCAGCCAAATTCTGCAGCAGCGATTTTTACGACTGGTAATATGCCATTTGTATCGGCGATGGAAAGTTTGGAAACTCTTGCAAAATCATTATTTTTAGAAGTTAAATTCGCAAATGTTACATCAAAAAATCAATTCGCAATTTTGCATCCTGGTCGCTCTGCAAGCGTGCAAGTTGGGGGAGCGTTGATTGGTTATGTTGGCGAATTTACACCAGCGATTCAGAAAGCTTATGGTCTTCCAAAACATTCTGCAGGCTTTGAAATTAATTTCGACAAACTAATTTCTACTGCTACATCTCAGAAAGTTTATCAGTTCAAACCTTTGCCAACCTACCCTGCAGCTAGTGAAGATTTAGCTTTCGTGATGCCTGCGGATAAGGTGATTGGCGATGTTTTGAAAGCAGCAAAAACTGCTCATCCGATGATTGAAGATGTGAAATTGATTGATATTTATCAGCCTGAAGATTCGGAAAATAGTAGTTTGAAATCGTATATAAATGCGATTGGTGATCAAATAAAATCCGTCGCTATGAGTTTTACTTTTAGAAAATCAGACGGTACTCTTTCTCCAGATGAGTTGCGTGCGATTCGTAGCATTTGTATTAAGAAAATCGAAACTGAATTAAAAGCAAAATTCCGCGACGCGTAATTATTAATATTTAGCTAGATTTTTGGCGAGACCCATTTTTGGTTCCGTTTTTGGGTGTTTTTAGGGTCAAAAAGGGAACCAAAAGTGGGTCTCGACAAATAAACTGGGCCAAATGTGGGTCTCGACAAATAAAGTGCCCCAAATCGCGGTCTCGGCAAATAAACTACACCAAAACCTCTGTAAAAATATGCATATATATATATATATGGTTCAAGACCAGTTTAGTGTCTTGAATCCCTTTCATTTTT
>JAISKS010000025.1 GCA_031260825.1 Bifidobacteriaceae bacterium | reverse complement strand
GCTGGGCTTAAATTCAAATCTCTACCATCTGTTTTAGACGAAAAATCTATTAAAGAAAAAGTTGAAATAAAGATGGCTAATTCTGAAAAAGTTTTTGATAAACCTTTTGAGTATATTGTAAAAGAACTTGCAAAAGCTAAAGCTTATGATATTTTCAATTCATTTTTAGATGATGATAATTCTTTGTATTTAGATGAATCAGATACTCCACTTGTTGTACTTGGATGCGATTCAATGTATGAATTTGAAGGAAAAATTTTAGGAAAACCAAAATCTGATGAAGAAGCTTTTGAAATGATTAAGTCTTATATTGGCAAATCTGGTGTGCTACATACTGGACATTATTTGATTACAAAAGATGAAACAGCTCGCATTACTGTATCAACAAAAATTACTTTTGGAGATATTTCTGATGAAGAAATTTGGTGGTATATAAAAACTGGTGAGCCTAGAAAAGTTGCTGGAGCATTCGCAATTGATTCATTTGGATCTGCATACATTTCTGAAATTGAAGGTGACTATCATAATATAGTTGGTGTATCTGTGCATGCTGTTCGCAATCTTTTTAAGCAATGTGGACTTAATTGGCTAGATTATATGGATCCAAGTTTAATCGAAGAAGATTTATTAGATTAAACATATTTAAATTTAGAGAAAACTATAAACCAGAAGAAAACTGTAAACTTAATAATAAAATAACATAAAGGAAAACTAATGTTTGTAAATAAATATAATGTACCAGAGTACAAAAACCCAAATGACGTACCACGTCTAAAACCAAATACCTTGCGTATTATTCCGCTTGGTGGTCTTGGAGAAATCGGTCGCAATATGACAATTTTTGAATATAATGATAATATTCTAGTTGTAGATTGTGGCGTTCTTTTTCCAGATTCTGAGCAACCAGGAATTGACTTGATTCTTCCTGATTTTTCGTATATCGAAAAGCGTCTTAATAAAATTAATGGAGTGTTTTTGACACATGGACATGAAGATCATATCGGCGCGCTACCTTATTTAATCGCGCAAAATAAAGAGATACAAATCCTTGGATCTAAGCTAACTCTTGCGCTTGTTGAAAATAAATTCAAAGAGCATAGAATTATTCCAAAACTTCTTACAGTTAAAGAAAATGAAACTCGCAAAATTGGACCTTTTGAATTAAGCTTCATCGCTGTTAATCATTCAATTCCCGACGCGCTTGCTGTTGCTGTAAAAGTTGACGGAAGAACTGTTCTTTGCACTGGTGATATTAAGCTTGATCAAACTCCTCTAGATGGCAGATTAACTGACCTAAATGCTTTTGCAGAACTTGCGAAAAACCGCGTTGATTTATTTATGGTTGATTCTACAAATGCAATTAATAAAGGATTTTTAATCAGTGAAAAAGAAATCGCACCTGAACTTGACCGTCTAATTCGCGCTGCAAAAGGCAAGGTTTTGCTGGCTTCTTTTGCGTCACATATTCACAGAATTCAGTCAATTATTAATGCTGCAGTTAATGCTGGCCGCCGAGTTGCGGTTGTTGGTCGTAGTATGAAAAATAATATTCCGACTGCTCATGAGCTTGGATATTTAGAAATTCCTGATAATGTACTTATCGATATTAAAGATGTAAACGATCTTCCTGATGATAAAATTGTTGTGATTTGCACAGGTTCTCAAGGCGAAACTATGGCTGCAATGAGCCGAATTAGTCGCGACGAATTTCCATTAATTAGCGTCACTCCTAATGATACCGTAATTATGGCTTCGTCAAATATTCCTGGTAACGAAAAATCTATTAACAAAGTTATAAATATTTTATGAGAATTAGGTGTTACTGTGATATCTTCTAAAGATGCTAAAATTCATGTTTCAGGACATGCAAACCGCGGCGAACTTTTATATATGTACAACATCTTAAAACCAGTTGCAGTTCTTCCAATTCATGGCGAGGCTCATCATCTTCAAGCGAACCGAAATATTGCTATCGAAACTGGTGTTGCTGATAGAAATGCATTCGATTGTCGCAGCGGTCATATCATCGAAATTGAAGCAAATAATGCTCCAGTTGTTGTGGGACATCTTGACAATTCTTATGTTTATGTTGAGAATAAAAAAGTTGGCGCTGTTGATGATCATGACCTTGAAGACCGCTTAACTATGGGACAAGAAGGCTTTGTGTCTATTGTTGTAGCTGCTGATGGACATGGACGTCATGTTGTTGGCGAGGTTGAAATCACTTCTCGCGGTATGGCTGTTGATGACGGAATTTTTGATCCAGTTAAACAAGATGTGGTCGATGCTGTTGAGAAACAACTTCAAAATGGCAACTTCGATGAATACCATTTATCGCGCGCTGTTCGCCGAGTTGTTGGTCAATATGTTGGCAAAAAACTTCGCAAATCACCGCTTCTTATGCCAGTAGTTAAGCTTGTATAAATTGTAATTGGTAGGGTTTTATGCAGCGTGATTCTGTAACAAATAATGAATCTTTATCTTCTGGATCTGTAGCGGATTTTGAACGAAATGGTTCTGAATTTGTAGCGGATTTTGAACGAAATGGTTCTGAATTTGTAGCGGATTCTGCTGGATCTACTATGTATTTTGCTGGCGATTTTTCTAGATCAGTAGCATTTAAAAAGTTCCTTTTAGTAGCTATTTCTATTTTTTCTTTTGGTACTATTTTAGCGGGATGCAACATCCTTCCCGATACAAAAACAGTTCAGTCATATGATGGCGAATTTGCTGATTTCAAAGAGGTACCTGAAATATCGAAAATGGTACCAGATTCTATAAGGCAAACTGGCAAGCTAACTGCAGGCGTAAACGCTGGGTATGCACCTGCGGAAGTAATTGTAACCAATGAAATTACCGGTTATGAAGTGGATTTGTTTATTGCAATTTCGCGAGTTTTAGGGCTTGAACCAGAAATGCTTCAGGCGGAGTTTGATTCGATTGTACCTGCTGTTGGCTATAAATATAATTTGGGAATTTCGGCGTTTACGATTACAGATGAGCGCAAAGAAGTTGTCGATTTTATTC
>JAISKS010000094.1 GCA_031260825.1 Bifidobacteriaceae bacterium | reverse complement strand
AAAACACATTCTAATATGCTATAATAACTATAGTGAAATACTATGGCGGCTGTAGTTCAGCTGGTAGAGCACCTGATTGTGGTTCAGGTTGTCGCGGGTTCGAGTCCCGTCAGTCGCCCTAATCAACTTATTTTGTTTCACAAAATCGCTAAACGCGCCCCCAATCAATTTATTTTGTTTCACAAAATCGCTAAACGCGCCCCCAATTAATTTATTTTGTTTCACAAAATCGCTAAACGCGCCCCCAATTAATTTATTTTGTTTCACAAAATCGCTAAACGCGCCTCTAATCAATTTATTTTGTTTCACAAAATCGCTAAACGCGCCTCAATCAATTTATGCCGCCTATACTAAACCCGCTAAACGCGGCTCCAACCAATTCGTTTCCTCAACCAAACCCCCACAAACCCACACCCCACCATATAAAATGCAAGTTTGCTCAGCCAATTATGTGATATAATCATTATATGAATAAATCCTATAAAATAATTATCAATATTATATCTATAATATTTATAGTAACATTCTTTTTCTTAACTCTTGGTTCTTTACTTTTTTCTGGTTTTGATTACGAAACAGACAATTTTAATATTAATATTAATTTATTAAATATTTTATCGGTATTAATAATCGGAGGTTTATTTTTCGCCTATACGCTATTTTTATTAAATTTAATTAAAAAACATAAAATAAGTTTGCAAAAAGTTCAAACATATAGTTTAAGAAGTTTTGCTATAATCTTAATTGCTATTTTTATTACCTATTCAGGTGTTCCAATTGCTTTTGATCAAGGAGAAATTTTTGTTTGGCCTTTTAAATATTTATATTGGGATCAATTTGATTATCAAATATTTATTTCTATTTTTTGTGGACTGCTTACTAAATTTTTTTCTTGTTCAGGTGCAGTTACAATCTTTAGAATTATAAATTTAGTAATGATGGTTTATGCAGTTCGCGCATTAGGAAAAATCACATCTATTCTTTTTGAAAATGACAAAATAACTATAATTTATTATATTATAGTACCATTTTGTGTACCTTTTACGTTTTTTGTATCTTGGGCTTATGGCAATATACCTAGTATTTGTATAATGATTTTCGCAATTTTACAGTTACTCTTATTTTTTCAGGAACATAAGTGGAGTCAAGTAATTAAAATATTAATATTTGCATTATTTGGATTTTTGTTTAAACTGAGCGCTGAAATAATTATAATTGCAATGATTATAATTATATTTTTAAAGGTTTTTGAGACACTTCAAAAAACGTTATATAAAAAATATATTACCTTAATTATGGGACTGTTTTTTATCATCATATGTGTACCGTATATAATGATATTTATTGGAAACAATTTACAATCTGAATATAAAATTACAAAATTTCCTAGTAAAATTAATTTTGTACAAGGGTTAAACGCATTTGATGAAAAAGATAAAATTGATTATAAAAATTTACAAATAGAAAACCCAAAAATTTATACTGTAGATGCAGAGGATTTGATAGGAAAGTGGAGTTCATTAATTAGTGGTGAAACGATGACTCTCAAATATGATGACGAGAGTGCAAGAATTCGAACTGATGAACGCCTAAAGTATAGAATTCATGAGTTTATAACCAATCCTAACATTGCCGTTAGATATTTTTTTAGAAAACAAGTCGTAGATTGGAATTCTCCTGACTTTTCAGCTATAACAAATTGGGGTTTAGCAAATTATATTCGTAGCGATTATTATCAAGAAAGTGAATATACTCTTAAAATAATTGGTCTTTTTGCTAAAGATCAAATTGGATATAATATTGTATATAATTTTGCTGATGGATATCAAACGTTGATATATTTAAGTATTTTAATATGCTCAGTATGTGTTTTTAGAAATATAAAGATTAAAACTAGCAAATTAAGGCTAGAATATTACATAATACCTCTTAGTTTTCTTGGGCAATTTTATCTTAGTTTTGTAGCAGAAAGCGGAGGTCGTTTTAATTTTCATGTGTTTATTTTAATTTTGCCATATGCGGCATTCGGCATTTTAAAATTGCAAAATTATATTACACATAAAACCACCAATTAAATCGCCATATTATGGTATTTGCAAGTATAACTATCAAATTATGGTATTATATAAACTATGAATCGAAAATTTAACTGGTTAAACAAAACAGCAATAATCAATAAACAAGGTGCAAAATGCATTTTGTAGAATTACTTAACAATAAAATAGCTAGTTCTGGTACATCCATAAATCAATCAGGTACTACAACATCCCACAAAAATCAAGACCCCTCTGAACACGCAACGTTATCCAAAATGCGAATGTCACAGCTTTCAAATCAGTATTTTGCCCAGCTTAATATTGATCCAAATACATGGACAAATATCCCCAAAGATGAGCGTGAACAGCTCTCTGAGTATTTCCCTGAAGTATTAAAAACTGTGAATAAACAAATCGGTGATGGTGGAGACACTATAAAATACCTTTATGAGCTTACTGATGGTTCTCTGATTGAATCGGTAATAATGAAATATTATGATGAAGATTTTTCTGACTCAATAAATAAGGGGTCTACGGACGGAAGATCTGTACCAAATAATAATAATTCTACGGCCGGAAGATCTGTACCAAATAAAAATAATTCTGCGAACGATAAAGATGTTTCAAAAAAAGAATCTCGTGCAACATTATGCATTTCTTGTCAGGTTGGTTGCGCGATGGCTTGTCCGTTTTGTGCGACTGGAAAGCTCGGGTTAAAACGCAATTTATCGCTCCCTGAATTAACTGAGCAAATTCGCCTTGCAAAATTAGAAGGGGTTACAAACATAGTGTTTATGGGCATGGGAGAGCCTACGCAAAATTTAAAAAACATTGAAGCGGCTGTAAGAGCTGCTGATAAATTTGGGATTTTTGCGAAAAATATTACTATTTCAACAGTTGGAATTCCTGATGGAATTAATGAGCTCGCAGACTTTTCTGTATACGAAAAATTCCCATTTAGGCTTGCTATATCGCTTCATGCTGGTACAAATCTGACGCGAGATAAGTTAATTCCGATAAATAAAAAGTATCCAATTGACGAAGTTTTGGACGCAGCATTTGCTTTTTTCAAAAAAACTACTAGGCGAGTTTCGATAGAATATTTGCTTGCGAAAGGCGTGAATGATACCGAAAAAGAAGCTTATAATTTAGCCAAAGTTCTCAATAGGCGTGGGTCAAACTGGGCACATGTGAATATAATTCCGCTTAATGAAGTTGAAGGTTCAGATTATTTTCCAAGCGATAAAGCGACGCAAGATGTTTTCATAAACGCGCTTAAATCAAAGGGAATTTTTGTAACTGTTAGAGAATCAAGAGGTTCAGATATTGATGGAGCCTGCGGACAACTCGCATCAAAACCGGTCTAAGTAAACTAGTAAAAACCGGTCTAAGTAAACTAGCAAAAACCCGTTTAACAAATTAAAATATAGTATAATATAAATATGAAATTACCACTAATTTATCTCGTATCTCCTTGCTATAATGAGGAAGACGCGCTTCCAATCACATCAAAAGCATTCGCAGATAAAATTAATTCATTAATAAATTCTAAAAAAATCGCGGCTGAATCTAAAATACTTTTTGTAGATGATGGAAGTTCTGATGACACTTGGAATATTATAAAAAACTTAAATTGCAAAAATCCAAAAACTTTTGAAGGTGTAAAACTATCAAAAAATCGTGGTCATCAAAATGCGCTTTTAGCAGGTCTTATGGCTGCAAAAGAAAAATGCGATGCTGTGATTTCGCTTGATGCTGATTTGCAAGATGATATAAATGCGATCGATGAGATGATTGAAAAATTCAAAAATGGCGCGCAAATTGTATATGGAGTTCGTTCCGATCGACAAAATGACACAATATTCAAAAAAAGTACAGCTCTAATTTTCTATAAATTTTTAGAGAGTTTAGGTGTTGAATCAGTTCGAAATCACGCTGATTTTCGTCTAACAAGCAGATCAGTTTTGAATGATTTAGAGAATTTTAATGAAGTGAATTTATATATGCGTGCGATTTTTCCACAAATTGGATATAAACAAGAAATTGTGTATTATAGCCGTCAACTAAGGGATGCAGGCGAGTCAAAATATCCATTTAACAAAATGTTGGGACTTGCAATTGATGGTGTGACTTCATTTTCAGTGAAACCACTTCGCGTGATTACGACCCTTGGATTAGCAATAATTGTCGCCTCAATTGTTGTAACGCTTTATTTATTATATGTTAAATTATCAGGCGGCACACCTCAAGGTTTGTCGTTTATCGCGATTTCTATTTGGCTTCTCGGCGGTGTGCAAATGTGTTCCATCGGAATTGTTGGCGAATATATCGGCAAAATTTATATGGAAACAAAAGCACGCCCAAGATATATTATTGAAGAAACAGTTTAAGAAATACTTAACTCGCATTCGTAATTTACATTTTTCAACCAATATAGTATATAATTTAATTAGTAGTAATTTAGGAGATATATGTCATACGAAGGTTTTGGAAATGCATATAAAAGTAAGCCCGGACAAGGCGGTCAAGGTGGGCAGAATCGCAATAATCATGGCGGACAAAATAGCCAAGGCATTAATCATAATATAAATCACACAACCCCAGTAAACATAGGCTCTTTTCGCGGTAAAGCTGCTGCAGTAAAACCTAAAACTGATGGTCAAAAACAGTACCTTAAAGCTATTGATAATAATGTTGTAACGTTTGGCGTTGGCCCAGCTGGTACAGGAAAAACTTTTCTTGCGATTTCAAAAGCTGTTGAGGCATTGACTTCTCATAAGGTCCGCAAGATTATTTTAAGTCGTCCTGCGATTGAAGCTGGCGAGCATTTGGGCTTTTTGCCTGGTGATTTGTTGCAAAAAGTCGATCCATATTTGCGACCACTTTTCGATGCTCTAAATACTTTTATCGAGCCTGCGTCTGTCGTAAAGCTTATTGAAGATGGCGTGATTGAGGTTGCGCCGCTTGCGTATATGCGCGGTCGTACTCTTAACGATGCGTTTATCATCCTAGATGAGGCGCAAAACACTAGTAATGAGCAGATGAAAATGTTTTTGACACGTCTTGGTGAGAACTCAAAAATGATTGTGACTGGCGATTTGACTCAGATCGATTTGCCGAAAAATATCAGTTCCGGCCTTGTAAAAGCTGTGCGAATCCTTGAACCGATTGATGATATTTATGTTCAGCAGTTTACCAGTAAAGATGTTGTACGCCACCCGCTCGTTTCAAAAATCGTGAATGCGTACTCTAAATAAAAGATGACGTTTTCCTCAAATATGGTACCATAAAATGCTACAGCCTAATGAAAATATGGTACAAAATCTGGTACAAAATCACTTGCAAAATCTGGTACAAAATCTGCTACAGCCTGCCGCGCTAAATTTCTAAATTCTATGAACGACATATATACCGAGCAAGAAGTTGAGTTTCGATCTTTACGAAATGATGCGAGCGATGAGGCAAAATTTCGTGAATCAACCGGCATTGATATTGAATATCAAAACCTCCGAATTCAAAATGTGTTGCTTGTTGTAGTTAAGTTTAAGGCCGATAAATACTCATCAAACAACACAGGTGCTCAGCGCGGAAAGCGAACAGGTTCGGCTTCTGATGAAAATATGCCTGTTGAAAAAATACTCAGCGAATTAGAATCCCTTGCAAATACTGCAGGTGCGAGAGTTGCAGATAAATTTATTGTCACAAGAAATTCCGCTGACACAGCCCATTTTATTGGTACAGGAAAACTTGACGAAATCAAATCACTAATTTTAGGAAACGTAGAATCTCAAAAAAACAATTCTGCGGATGCACTTGGATTAATCGATACAGTAATTTTTGATAATGATTTGAGCCCAACACAGCGCAGAAATATTGAGGATTATTTGCAAGTTCGCGTGATTGATCGCACTGCATTAATTCTGGATATATTCTCACTTCATGCAAAATCTCAAGAAGGAAAACTTCAGATTGAATTAGCTCAATTAGAGTATATGTTGCCTCGTCTTCGCGGTTGGGGAAATATGATGAGTCGTCAAGCAGGCTCGGCAGGAGTGGGCGGAGGCGCTGCTGGTGGTGCCGCGATTGGTTCGAGAGGACCTGGTGAAAAACAGCTTGAGCTAGACAGAAGGCGTATTAATAAACGAATCACTTTTATTAAAAAGCAAATCTCTAAACAACAAACTGTCAGATCTACAAAGCGTAAAAAGCGAGATAATTCGGGGCTTCCAACTGTAGCATTAGTTGGATATACTAATACTGGAAAGTCGTCGATTTTGAAACATATTATTCAAACTTCATCGAAAAATATTAAGTCAACTAAAGTTGAACGCTCAAATATTATCGTACAAAATGCGCTGTTTGCAACGCTAGACACCAACACAAAAAAGATACATGTACCAGGACATATTGATTATTTAATTACAGATACTGTAGGGTTTATTTCGCGCCTTCCGACTCAATTAATTGAGGCATTTAGGGCAACTCTTGATGAAGCGATTTTTGCGGATTTGCTAATTCATGTTGTTGATGTAGAGGATAATGATCGCAAAAGTATTCAAAATAAGATTAACACTGTAAACGATATTATTGCATCTGCTCGCTCAGAAGATGAAGATGGGTCAGTTGTTTTGAAGAATGTTTATCGCACAAAAGGTACGAAAGAAATTCTGGTTTTTAATAAATGTGATTTGCTTTCTGACTCTGATTTAGAGTATTTATCGATGGTATATCCCGATGGTTTGTTTATGTCAGCCATGACAGGTGATGGATTTAAAGATTTATATAATCAAATTAATGATGGGCTGATACAGCAAAAACCTCATGAGAAAATTGTACTTCTATATGACGATGAGCTGGCTCAGCATAAGCTCGCGACTTATTATAAATATAATCGCATAATTGAGCGTGAAGATTTAGAAGATGGAATCCATCTCACTGTTTTATCTTAAAATTGGCGAGACCGCGATTTGGTTTCATTTTAGGGTGATTTTTGGAGTTAAAATGAAACCAAATCGCGGTCTCGCCAAAATAACCCAAAAATCAGCACAAACCCTCAGCACAAACCCATTATTTTAAAACTAAATTAATTTTATAGTAATTTTAATGTTAAAGAGTATAATAATATTATGGTTCAAGACCAGATTAGTTTATGATATAATCTAATTATGGTAGTATATAAAAGAAAAAACAAGTATATAAATCA
>JAISKS010000010.1 GCA_031260825.1 Bifidobacteriaceae bacterium | reverse complement strand
ACGACACTAATCGAATCCAAACCACCGATTGGTTAAAATCCGCACTTGAAAATAGACAACAAACGACACCTATCGACTCCTATCCCCGCGAGTATATGTTTTTTCGACTATAAAGTGCCCAAAACACCCCATTATAGTCGAAAAAACATATACTCGCGATTAAAAAACAGGGGGCAATATACCGATTTTGAACATTTTTCCCCTAAAAACACCCTAAAATGTTCAAAATCGGTATATTGCCCCACTTTTTCCTAAACCCCGAATCCAGCGAAACCCCGTCATTCCAGCTAATCGCTATAAACTCGGCTTTTTGGCACAAAAATTGCTAAAATCTTGCCAAAATCGCGAGTTCATAGCGATTACCTAAATATTACAAAATCTTTTCCCCCGCGAATGCCTGTCATTCGTTCGAAACCCCGACCCCAACAATCACCTAAACATAAAAATTAATCAATCCCCCGCAATATCAAAACATCTATGCTAAAATATATTTATGGCAGGCAGAATATTAGATAGCTCAATCGAAGAGGTAAAACAGCGCGCTGATATTGCTGATATAATCGGTGATTATGTAAAACTTATTCCGTCTGGTTCGGGCATATTTAAAGGGCTATGTCCATTTCATTCGGAAAAAACTCCGTCATTTTCTGTTAACTCAACTGAAGGTTTTTATCACTGTTTTGGCTGCGGTGAGGGCGGTAGCGCATTTACATTTTTGATGAAATATCTCAGCATGTCATTTCCCGAGGCTGTCGAATTTGCCGCAAATAAAGCTGGCGTAACACTAAAATACGACGAATCTTATTCAAAGAATAAACAGTTTGATGGTCCTAAAATCTCTCGAAGTGAAATTGTCGAAATCAATAAAAGAGCTTCAGAATTTTTCGTTACAAATCTGCATAATAACTCCCAAGATGCCCAGTCTGCCCTACAGATACTAACAAACCGAGATTTTACGATTGATGAAATTAAAGAATACGAGATTGGATTAGCACCGTCTGGATGGTCTGATTTAATAAATTATCTTACAAAAATGGGGTTCTCACGCGAACTTATGCGTGAGGCTGGGCTAACTTCAAACTCAGCTATTGCAACCCAAAACAACGATTTCAACAAAGAATTCGATAAATTTCGCTACAGATTAATGTGGCCGATTAAAGACATAGCTGGCGGAATTGTCGGGTTTAGCGGCAGAGAAGTACCAGATTTAAATGCAAAATATTCCAAAGGTGATTTCAAAGCTGGGAAATATATTAATACAAGCAAAACTGCATTTTTCAATAAATCTGCCCTACTTTACTCGCTCGATACTGCCAAAAAAGCGATTTCCGATAAATCTGAAGTAATCATTGTGGAAGGTCAAACCGATGTGATGGCTATGCAACTTGAAGGATATCCAAATACTGTTGCAGCATGTGGTACAGCATTTGGCGAGGGGCATATCAAGATAATTCGCAGGCTTCTTGGGGATGGTTTGGTCGAAAACTCAGAGATAATTTTCTTTTTTGATGGCGATGGTGCTGGGCAAAAAGCTGCACTTAAATCCTATGATTTTGACTATCTTTGGATGAGCAAAAGTTCTGTGATTATCAGTAATGAGGGGATGGATCCTTGTGAACTTCGCAAACTCGACAAAAATGTAACACTTAATAAATTGTATGAAACTCGCGTGCCATTATTTGAATTTAAGATCAAAAACACTATTGAAAAGTTCCAACCGCTTAATTCAATTGAAAAAAAATCGACCGCTTATAATGCTTGCAAATTAGTTATTGCGCAAATAAAAGATCCTCTTGTGCTCGAATCTTATCGCCAAAATGTTATAAAATGGTGTGAAATTGAGCCTGATTTAGCAAAACATTTGGATGAAATTAAGCAAGATTTGAAATCTACTGCTCGTTTTTATGATGATGTGCAGGACAATTCTCCTAAGCAATCCACTAACTTTGACGCAAATCCTTATGATTATCCGGTACCGCCAGAAGATATGGTACCACCACCAGATTATGTACCACCACCTCAACAAGAGCCACCATATCAAGAGCCACCATATCAAGACCCTCCAGATCAACAAGATCCTACAGATACCCCCCAAGACCAGACGCAACACCAAAAACAATCTAACCCGTTTTTTGATCATCTTACAAATTTATTTGCTGTATTAGTTCAATATAATGATAAAATTGACCTGCAATTTGCTAAATTTTTTGATAAATTAGATATTACGATTTTTGATACGGTACCACTTTGTAAGCAACTATTTTCAAATATTCTTACTGTTGGAGGACTTGAAAATTATACGAAATTACAAGGCGATGACCTTACAAATGCGCTGAATAATCAGCTAACTGATGATGAAATAGGGCGCGTTAATAATTTAAAAAATAAGGTACTACCTATAAAAAACGAAGATAAAATAACAGAATACTCAAATGAACTTATAAAAAACTCAATTATATATATGCTAGAGAATATTGAATCAAAGAAATTAGATATCGAAATTAATAATAATTCCAAAGATGCTATTATTAAAAAAGTAGAGATTGTACAAACTATAAAAGAATTAAAAAAATTAAAAT
>JAISKS010000085.1 GCA_031260825.1 Bifidobacteriaceae bacterium | reverse complement strand
TGAATATTTTGTTAGCCCATCGCTTGATAGTGATGAGGGCGGCAGGCTTTGTGCTACGTTTTTGTCAAATAATTCTTTAGTTGTTAGAACCTGGAATGTAGGAATAAATAATACATCACCATATCATGGATTAGACTGGCGCGCAGTTGAATATTCTGTACCGCTTGCTTAATTCCTTCTAGCTTAATGCTCTTTAGCTTAAAATTCTCTAACTTAATCCCTCTGGCTTAATGCCACTAGATTAATTAACTCTAGCTTAATGCTTTTTAGCTTAATGTAAGCGAGATGCAGCGGATATAGCCGCCGCATTTTTTCAGTTCAGAAATTTCAGGTGTGTAGATTTTAAGTCCTAAGCTTTCTAATTTAGATTTTAGTGAATTTGCAGTGCTTGACATTATCACAGATTCGCCTGTGGAGACTAGGTTTAAGGCGAAATTTTCTATAGCTTCTGAGCGGTTTACTTCGATTTTTTTCAGTGGGAGTTTCTGTATTTTTGCGAGACTATTTTTGTCAAAGGCGTCTGGACAGTATGCGATTAATTCTTCAGAAATCACGCTAAGCGCAAGGTCGATATCAAAAAAGTATGAGTCGGGTTTTTGAGTTGAGGGGTTGATCCAAATTTCATCTGGGTCTGAAGTATTTTGCGAAATATCTCTATTATAAACTGGTACGGTTTTGAGGATAATGAACTCGTAATTTTGCGAGAAATTATTGCTTTCAGATATGTACCGTATAATAAAATCGATCGCGGCAATGTCGGTTCTGTACCCGTGTCCGCAGAAAATAGTAGCACCGCATTTGAGCATATCTCCTTGTCCGCTAAAGGCAAATTCACTAGGCACATCCACGATGTTGAATCCTAATTCTGCTAATGTTTTGCGTGCGTATTCGCGCTCGCCGGATCTAGCATTAGGAAGGTTTGCAATGAATGCTGTACCTTCTAATATGAAAGCCCAGTTTGCAGTGTACACGCCATCTTGCTCATTAATGGGTGGGTCAATTTGTACGATATCTGTACCACATTCTTTAAAACATTTTACAATTTCTGCGTGTTCACGGATTGCTAATGATGCGTCTACGGGGGAGGATCCGAGATAATAGTAGGGGTTTATTGGGCTGGAATTTTGGGGGGAATTTGTAAGATAATCGGCGCCAGATACAAGAATCTTAGAATTGATCATAGCTATCCTACATAATCGCTAGCGCTAGTTTTCTTCGTTGGATCCAGGGTAATTTTGCGCTCGATGAAACTCAGAAGTAGCCCAGCCAGGAATGTGAGTGAGAGATAAATCAGGCATGTGACGATGAAGGTTTCTGCGTAAAGCATATTTGTACCAGCGACACTGCTTGATTGGAAATAGAGGTCAATCACGCCGATCACATTTAGCACGCAGCTATCTTTGATATTGACAACGAACTGATTTCCGATCGATGGAAAACTGTTGCGAATAGCCTGAGGTAGCATAATAAATCGGAAAACTTTTGTCTCGCTAACGCCTAGACTTAGTCCTGCTTCGCGCTGTCCCTGATCGATAGATTGAAGACCGGAACGGATAATTTCGGCCATATAAGCACCGGTATTTAGACTGATAATTATGATGCCGGCCTCGAGTGCACTCCAGTGAATTAGGGGGCGTAACATATAATAAAGGAAAATCGCTTGCACCATCATTGGTGTCCCGCGGAAGATGAAAATGTAGAAACTGCTAATGAATTTTAGAATATGTTTCGTGATCGTTTTTAGGATTGGATCGTTTTTTCTAACCTTAGTATTTTTAATTAGGCATAAAATTAGTCCGAAAAATAATCCAACAATTGTACCGGTTAATGCTAGTAAAACTGTAACGCCAGATCCGTATAAAAATAGGCTACTATTACGCTGAGCGATTGCTCCGATTCGAGCGAAAAAGTTTTCTGGGAGAGGAGTGTCGGCTTGTGGTTTGAGTGAATCTTCAGCATTATTTTGATTGGTGTTTTGATCTGGGTTTTCAGCATTGCTTTCTTCTGGGTTTTCTTCTGCGGGAGCATTTCCAACAGCGCTTTCCATAATTTGATTTCGCTGATCTTGCGAGATTTCGTCAAGTGCATTTTGAACATCTTCATAAAACTGTTTACTGTCTTGGCCAAGAGATCCGTCTTTAGAACCCTTTTTAACCCCTATGGATACTGATGTATCAAGGTCAAAGGATTTTCCTTCGTCAAAGTTTATTATTGTAAAATCTGGATTAGTAAGAGTAATTTTTTTTGCTACAGGCATTTCAGCGACAAGCGCGATCGCATCTCCCTGCTCGACAGCATACACAAGTTCAGGATAAGAACCTCGAGGCGTGATATGATTTACGTTATTTATTTGATCAACAACATCGTCATAAGTTGTGTTTTTTTGAGCGATAATATTTTGTCCAGCGAAGTCCTGAATGGAGTCAAAATCGCCGTCTTTTAAAGATTGATTATTAATAATAACATCAGATTTTCCAACTAGAACAACGTCAGAAGAATAATATTCAGTTGTAAAATCGATGCCATTTTCGCGCTCTGTTGTTTTTGTCATACCTGCGATTATCAAATCAATTTCACCGGAATTTAGAGCTGGTTGAAGTCCATCCCATCCAATCTTTTTTATTTGTAATTTGCGGTCAAGTTTCTCAGCAATGATTGTTGCGATTTGGACATCATATCCATCGCAATATCCCGCGCCTCCGATCTTTACGGATGTGTCAGTTTTTGTATTAGTTTGCCAGTTAAATGGGGTGTAATTGCATTCCATTCCGACGGTTAGATTATTGGATTTTGCGTGGAGAATGGTTGGGGTAAATTGAATCAGGTTTGTAGCACATAAAAATAATGCTACAAGCCAAATTGATATTTTATTCATATATTAATCATACCATAAATTTAAAAAAAGTTTTGAGTGTTGAAGTGCGGGATATCAGTATTAATTTTGGGCTACTTGGGGCGCGAATGTTTGAGTCTTATTAGGGATTATTTGGGTGAGATTTTTTAGTAATAATCTTTATTTTGTTTAATGCAATGAACGGCATATGAAGGAACAGATTTTATATTATTTTCAAAACCAAAATTTTTGTTTGAGATTCTAATTGCGTATTTTGGATTAAATTTCTTCATATAAACAGATAAACTTTTTGATTTTACAGATTTTCCGGCTTTGACTTCAATCGGGATCACTCCGTGTTCATTTTCAATTATAAAATCAATTTCAGATTTATTTTCAGATCTCCAATAATTTAGTGGTATATCATTGCTAATTAATTGGGTTGCAACGTAATTCTCATTGATTGCTCCTTTATATTGAAGTAATTTATCTTGCAAAATATCAAGAAATTTTACATCTAAAAAACTATTTAGCATTCCGACATCATTATAAAAAACTTTAAATGTTGTGTCGCTTATGAACCCATTTAGAGGGTTTTCTGGCTTAGATATACAATTTGATTTTAGTACAATTTTTGATGCAAAAAGCCAATCAAGAGGTAGTTCAAATAAATTTGATTTAGCATTGTTTTCTATTTTAGAGTATTGAAATTTATCAGATAAATTTTCTATTTGATGAGGTACAGAATTATATATTTTTTCAATTTTAATAGTTTCATTATTAGAAGTTACATATTTTTTCATATCTTCAATATATTCTTTTCGAATACTTTTTAGTATATTTTTATTGTAGCGACTCAGGTCTTTGTTGATTTTTATGTAGTTTTTTACAGACTCAGGAAGACCTCCGATGCATAAATATACTTTATATAAATTTAATAGTTTTTCGTGTATTACATTATTAACAGGTGTGTTGTCTAAATATGCAGAATCAATAAGATGAATATATTCTTCATTTTCAGTGTTAAGTAAAAATTCTTCAAAATTCATTGGATACATATATTTTAAGTCAATTTGTCCTACAGGAAAAGAAGATGAGAATCTTTTAAATTTTACTCCAAGTAAACTTCCGCTACAAATTATATTAATTTCAGGATGCTTTTCATTTAGATATTTTAAATCGGAGATAAACTCTTCTGATTCTTGAACTTCATCTACAAATAAAATAGAATTTTCTGAAGGCTTAGAAATGTTAAGAGCTAATTTTAATAATTCTAATTTTTTCTCAGAACCTATATTTTGATTATATATGTCAATTAGGGTTTTATCGTTGAATAAATTTGTGTAATAATAATGCTCATAATTTTCTTTACAAAACATGGTAATTGAGGTGGTTTTTCCAACTTGGCGAGCGCCCATTATTAATAATGGTTTGTGGTCAGTGTTCATAGACCATTTGTATAATTCTAAATCGATATTTCTTAACATAAAATTTATTATATCACATTTTTGACACGAATGTTGGATAATAAAATGACATTTTCGGCATGAATGTTGGAGGATAAAGTGACATTTTCGGCACGAATGTTGGAGGATAAAGTGACATTTTCTGCACGAATGTTGGAGGATAAAGTGACATTTTCGGCACGTATGAATTTTTGTGTGTTTTGGAGGAGGGCTTAAAAGGGGTTTAGTAAAAGGGGGTGAAACTTTCGTTTTTTGCCAAAAAAGAGGCAATTTTTTGGCAAAAATGCAAAGTTTCACCCCTTTTGCTCCAACGTATCAAGATATTTGTGATATAATTAGTTTATGAACAATTTCGGTTATAATTTGATGCGATTTCTTAAACGTACGCGCTCAGCAACTCCAGTGAGTTTTTGGATACTAATTATTTGCTGCGTGATGTGGGTGGCAGAGCTTATCGCACCGCTGATTGTGAATTATCTATCGTTTTGGCCTATATATGTTAGTGGTGAGCCTTGGAGATTTATCACTTCTGGATTCTTGCATTCAACCGCGAAATCATTTGGTCTTCCAATTCCTTTTCATTTGTTTTTCAATATGTGGTGCTTGATTTCGATTGGTACTTTGCTTGAGAAATATATGGGACCTAAATATTTCGCGGCGCTATATGGCTTATGTTTACTAGGCGGAAATGTGATGTACTATGCTGTGGCAGTTATTAGCACAAATTCTGCGCTGTCAAAATCGAGCGCTGGGTTATCACAGTCTACTCTTAATTTGCTACAAAATCATTGGACACCAGCATACGGTGCTTCTGGCGCAATATTTGGGCTTTTTGGCGCGCTGGTTATTGTATTCAAAAATCTTAATATGCCAACATCTGGAATATTAACTACAATCGCGATTAATTTAGCGCTCAGTTTATATGTCTCGGGTATCGCTTGGCAGGCACATATCGGAGGACTTATTACTGGCGTTATCATCGCATATCTTTGGCATAACCCACAGAAGTTTCGTGGACTTCTTTCTGGTAAAAAACGTAGCAAAGGTGGGAGCTTTACTAATCGTGATACCGTGATTTGGGTGCGAAACACTACCATTATCACGATACTTATTTTTGCAATTATGATTTTTTCACTCTCTTTAATGTTGGGTGATTTGCTTGGTTAGCCGTAGGAAAAAAAGAAGGAGTTAATATGGTAAAAAATAATTTATGGGGGGGTCGTTTTAAGAAGGGTCCAAGTGCTGAGTTGGTTGCGCTTTCTGTATCGACGCAGTTTGATTTTGTTCTTGCTCCGTATGATATTGCGGGTTCAATTGCTCATGCAAATGCGTTACAAAAGGCTGATTTGTTAAGTGAAACTGAGCATAAACAAATCACGGATGCACTTAAGCAAATGCGCGATGAGCTAACTGACGCTGAAAATCCGCTGACTTATAATGAGAGTGACGAGGATGTTCATTCGGCGCTTGAGCGAATTTTGATTGAGCGAGTTGGCGTAGAAACAGGCGGAAAGCTACGTGCTGGGCGTTCGCGAAATGATCAGATTGCGACATTTGTGCGTATGTATTTGCGCGATAGTGCGGCGTCGATTAAGGCACTTTTGGCTGAATATTGTGGCGCAATTAGTGCGCGCGCGGAGGAAGTTTTCGCGGATAAGGCAGTAGTTGCGGGGCGAACTCATATGCAACATGCACAGCCAGTTTTGCTTGCGCATCAGTTAATGGCGCATGCTTGGCCGATGCTACGAAATATCGATCGCTTAAATGATTTTGTGACTAGACTTGGCGGATCGCCTTATGGTTCTGGTGCGTTGGCGGGAAATACTTTCGGTATGGATGCGGATGCGATTGCTAAAGAACTTGGTTTTGAGATGCCGGAATTTAATTCGATAGATGCGACGGCGTCGCGCGATTTGGTAGCGGAAATGCTTTATATTCTTGCGCAAATTTCGATAGATATGTCGCGTTTTGCGGAGGAAATTATAATTTGGAATACAAAAGAATTCGATTATATCACGCTTGCAGATGAGTATTCAACGGGTTCGTCGATTATGCCG
>JAISKS010000076.1 GCA_031260825.1 Bifidobacteriaceae bacterium | reverse complement strand
ATGCGGAAATATAAGAAAACTTAGCAAAGTTTTTTCTCAAGCCTTTTTGCGAGAAGTGAAATCATAAAACAAATCAGAAAATACACAACAAAAATAATGCCATAAACTATAAATGAAGCATCTGGAAGTTTCATACGATAAAGGTCAATAATGGATTGACCCACTTTTGTAATATCCATAATTCCAATTAAAGGCACAATTGACGAAGTTTTAATAATGCGAGTAACTAAATTAATCGCTTGCGGAGTGATCTGTCTAAGCATAAAAGGAATTTTTATCATTTTTGATACTTGCGAATTGCTAAGTCCGATAGCCTGCGCAGCCTCAACTTGACCAATAGGCACGGTCTTAATTCCCGCGCGAACCAAATCTCCCATTTCAGCTAATCCCCAAAGTGTAAACACAAAAATCGCTGTGGGAATCGGTTTTAATGTGATTTTTAATTCAGAAGAAACTCCATAATAAACAACAAATAATATCACTAGTTGTGGAATTAATCTGAAAGTCTCGAGATAAAGTTTGCTAATAATTTTTATGATTTTATTTTTTGAAGAAAGTAAAAATCCAAAAAATGTACCGAAAAAAATACTTAATAATGAAGCGGCAATAGAAATTTCTAGGGTTACTAATAATCCATTAAATAATCTTTGTACATTATTTCCAGAGGTTACAATCGTAATAAAATCATTATACATAATTAATCCTGACCATTAGAAATAACAAATTTTTCGATTAACGCAAGCGCAATTGCAATTGGTACAAGTATTATTAAATAGCTCACAACCAGCATAAACATTGCCTCAGAAGTGTTATAATGCATACCGATTAAATCTTTTGCAACATTAGTAATATCAAGAAGTGCAACGACAGAAAGCACCGAAGTTTCTTTCAAAATAAATATGAAATTTGCGCCAATTGATGCAAAACAATATTTCAAACTTTGTGGAAAAGTGATTAATCGAAATACAGAAAATCCGTTTAATCCGAGCGATCTTCCCGCTTCCATTTGCCCCTTATCGACAGCTCTATATCCGCTCATAAAACTTTCGCACATATATCCGCCGCCCATAAATACTAAACCAATGATTGCAGAGGCTTCCGAAGAAAGCATTATTCCTACTTTTGGAAATCCGTAATATAAGAAAAATAATAATATTAATAGAGGAGTGTTTCTGCTAATTTCAGTATATATGGTACCAATTTGTGATAATAAAGGTACCTTAAAATATCTCGACATCGCCACTATTTTTCCAAGCAATAGCGCACCAATAATACCTATGAATCCTAATTTTATTACGAGCAAACCTGCATCAACGAATTGATATGAATGAGCGTTTATATAATTAAAATCCATGATGAAAAAAGTATAATCTCACAAAAAATATGCAAGGTTAATATATTTCTAGTCTAAGATATATTCATCCAAATCGCTAATATCGATTAACAGTTCGTTTTTAAAATCTTCACCATAAAATTCAACTAATGTTGCATCATAATCTTCAGCAAAAAATCCTTCTAATGTTAGACGCTCAACATGCTCATTAATATATTCTTGAAGAGTAGTATTTCCTTTGCTTACAGCAGGTGCGATTGTGTCTGGTTTACCAATTGAAGATAATTCAGGAGTTGTAACAAATTTTCCTTCTGATTTATTTGCAAACATAATTGCCTCAGTATTATCTGTAATCCAGCCATCAGCACGTCCGTCTAATAATGCAGATTGTACCTCTGAATACTGCTCTAATTTAAGTGCTTTTGCGTATAAATCAGGATGGTTGATCTCTAAAAATGTTTCAGCTGTTGTACCTTTTACAACAACTAATACACCAGAAAACTCTTCAATAGAATCTACATGAGATGATGATGGTACAGTAATGCCAAGTGATACTTTCATATATGGATAAGCGAATGAAACTTTTTTGATACGATCAGTTGTGACAGTAAAGTTTGCTAGCATTACGTCCACAATGCCAGACTCTAAAGAAGATACTCGAGCTGCAGCATCAATTGGTGTAAATTCAATTTCTACACCTAAATCTTCAGCAAGTTGATTTGCATAATACACATCATAACCAGTGTATTCGCCATCTTCACCAATATACCCAAATGGAGATTTGTCTGAAAAAACACCGACTTTTAGCACGCCAGAATCTTTAATTTCGTCTAAAGTTCTGTAAACTGATTTAGTGTTTTCTTCTTCTGTTTTTGTATTATTTTCAGAAGTCCCGCAAGCACCTAAACCAAGCCCAAACATAGCAAAAGCAGTTAGTAATATTAATGCTTTTTTCATATACATTCGAATATTCTCTGAGTTGTTTGATAACATTTCTGTCTCCTTTAAATAACATACTGACAAGGTATACTATACACTAATTTTTATAAATTTCTATATTTTCACAAGATTTTTTATATTAGCCCGCGAGTATATGTTTTTTCGACTATAATGGGGTGTTTTGGGCACTTTATAGTCGAAAAAACATATACTCGCGAAATTATAGTCTTAGTTTTTTAAAAAAATCACCTAATATATTTTCAAAAGCCTCAGCTTCTACTCCCCCAACGACCTCTTTAATTTGCCAATCATTTCGAGGATCGCGAAGATCATCCCACATGGATCCGGCCGCTCCTGCCTTTGGGTCATATGCTCCAAAAATTACTTTATTTATTCTTGCTGCTACAATAACTGAAGCACACATTTTACAGGGCTCAAGCGATGTATAAAGTACATAATCAGTCAGATATTTTGCTCCCAAATTTTTACAAGCGGATTTGATAGCATTGATTTCGGCATGACCTGTTACATCCAAATCGCGCTGTACAGTATTATATTGTAATGAAATTATTTGCGAATTAGATGGATCGACAATCATCGCTGCAACTGGAATTTCTTCAGATTCATTATTTTGACAAAACTCTTGTAAGGATAAAACTAGTCTTTTCATAATTTAATTATACAGCATTTTATATGATATAATCAAACTATGAATTTAGAAATAATACATGATGACGAAGATATAGTAGTAGTAAATAAACCTGTTGGAATGATCGTTTATCCGGCCCTTGATTTTGAAGGCGAATCACTTACGGAAACTCTTAAAGATATGGGAATTAAAATTAGCACTTCTGGCGACGAAGAACGTCAAGGTGTAATATCTCGATTAGATGTTACAACAAGCGGGATAATGGTTCTTGCTAAAAACGAAGATTCATTTCAGTCTCTTAAAACTCAGTTTTCTGAGCATACTGTGACAAAAACATATTACGCAATTGTAGATGGAAAACCAAAATTACCTCAAGCTTATATTGAATCACCAATTAAAAGAATCAGTGGTCATAAATATATTAAATTCGAAATTAATAAAGAAGGTCGTGAGGCAAAAACTTTATATACTGAACTTTGCTCATCAAATGTTTTACTAGATACAAAAACTGGACCAGAAAATAAAATAATTAGTTTACTTGAAGTTCAGCCTAAAACTGGACGAACACATCAAATTCGTGTTCACTTATCTGCTATAGGTCATCCAATTATTGGAGATAGAATTTATGGTGCAAATTCAAGAATTTCTGAGAAATTAAGCGTGGAGCGTCCATTGCTTCATTCGCATAAATTATCTTTTGTTCATCCTGGTTTAAATGAAACAGTTGAATATACGCTTGATGAATTTCCTGATGATTTAAATTATGTAATTGAGCAAACTGATTTACAATTTTAATCCACATGTCATTCCCATGAAAATGGGAATCCACATGTCATTCCTGCACCATATAATGGCGAGCTCGCTCGACCAGGAATCTAATTCCAAACTGCCATTCCTGTACACACTGTCATTCCTGCGAAAGCAGGAATCT
>JAISKS010000071.1 GCA_031260825.1 Bifidobacteriaceae bacterium | reverse complement strand
TATTATTATTTTCATCAATTATAGTATTTTTGATATTAGTAATTTCAGTTTTTAATTCATCATTTAATTTATCATATCCAAACGCATTTTCTGGTCTTATATAAATATGATTAATAAATCGACGACTAGTTGGAAGATAAGGACTAGGTGTAATAGGAGCTACAGGCTCGCCAGCGTGAACAGGATTAATTAAAACAAATCCTAAATCTTGATCATAAAAACATTTATGTGAGAAATTTTTAAGATCAATAAAATCACCAATGCCCCATGAATCATGAGAACGCATTGAGTACATTTGAGACATAATACCTGTAATATATTTCGTTGGGACAGGCAAAGATTTTGGTGAAATAATTAAATTTGTAATTATTTCTTCCTCTTCTTTTTTATCTTTTGCAAATGTTACAGGACTGAAAAATTGTTGATTTATATGTTTAGGGAGAGAAAAAACAAGTTTATGATATCCGATTGGAAGTTCATTTTCAAATGCTAATTCAAGAGTATCATCATTTAATTGAATGTTTTTTGGGACAATTTGCTCTCCAGATTCAAGAGTGATTTTTATAATATCGATTAAATCTAATCCATTCAATCTAGTGGAATCCAATAAATCAATCACAATATTATCTGATTGTTTATGTGCATTAGAGATATTTACAACTTTTTTTATATTAGAAGAGTCTTTATTTTTATTGCATCGCTCAATCGTTTTGACGAGAGTATCTTCAGAAGAATTATCTAAATCTGCCCCTAATACATTGAGTATTTCGAATAATGTTTCATCAGAAATATGTACCACTTTTTTATTAAGATAATAGCATGTTGCAACACCATATTTATGCGCTAATTCAACAAGCGGAGTAGATTCTCTGTCTTCTTTAGAAATATAAAATGGATTATTTAATAACTTTTTCATAATAAATATAAAAATTACTCAGCTGGTGCTTCTTCTACTGGAGGTAATCCTAATGCTGCACGAAGAGCTGCTGCTGTGAAATTACCTGAAGCTTTATCTGCTAATAATGAATTATCAATAACTTTTCCATTGATTTTAATTAATGGTGTTGAGAAAATTAATTGCTGACGATCTTCATCCCATTTTTTATTATCATCTAAAGTTTGAGCTTTATTAGACATAATTTGTAACCATTTAGTGAATTTTGAATCAGTTGTTAGACCGCTTCCAATAGCTGCTTCAGCAACATCAGGATCTGCGCCTGCCTCGATTGCTCTGGTTTTTAATGCTTCATTTGTAACTGATACATATTTAGTACCTTCACTTGGTTGGTGTTCAGTCGAAAATAATGATTGCGAATATTGGAAATAAGCTTGTGGTGCATATTCAGCTAAGTATAAAGCAACAGCAGTTGCACGAGTTGAATATTTGTCTTTTGAAGTGCTATCAAATAATGCAATTGGATGATCTAAATATATAACTTCTCCACTAGTAATTAAGTCAATAATTGCAGATCCTAAAGTTCTATCGAAATATCCGCAAGCTGGGCAGATATAATCGTGGAAAACTTCTAGAGTTGGAAGATTTTCTGAACCTT
This sequence comes from Bifidobacteriaceae bacterium, assembly GCA_031260825.1. Taxonomy (GTDB): domain Bacteria; phylum Actinomycetota; class Actinomycetes; order Actinomycetales; family Bifidobacteriaceae; genus JAISKS01. The sequence goes on along the minus strand of JAISKS010000071.1, from coordinate 3,940 downwards.
CAGGAAGATTCTCTTTTCCAAGACCATTTAGAGATACATATAAGCTTCCATCATCGTTGAATACTGATGGTTTTGAATCGGCATCATTAAGAACTGCTTTTTCATCGCGCTCATCTTTTGTTACAACATAATATACTGCACCAAAGAAAACTACCACTAATACAGCGATGACTGAAAGCATAGTTGTACGTGCTTTTTGCTGACGTTGACGCTCTTGCTCAGCAAGTTGCATTGCTTTTTGTTTAGCGATTTCTTTTGCAGATAATTTTTTAGCCATGATAGTCTCCAAATATTATATTTTAATTATATCATAATTTTAATATTATTACTAATATGAGCAAAACGCTACTGAGATTTTGTATTTGCGTTGGTCGGCGCGAAAACACTGGGCTGCAGGGGTGCGTTTTGGATTTTTTTGAATTTCAATAGCGGTTCGCTAAAAGTTATGCGTGGATTGGCGAAATTTTATATTTATTACTAATATGAGCAAAACGCTACTGAGATTTAGCTTTTGGATTGGTCAGCGCGAAAACACTGGGCTGCGGGGGTGCTTCGTGGATTTTTTTGAATTTCAATAGCGGTTCGCTAAATCGTATGCGCGAGATTAGTGTTTTGGTAAAACTTATGCGCTGATTATCAGTAAGTTTTCTGCCGAGACTACGTTTTATCCCTAATTCATATCGAAAATTAGCATATTTTTAGGGAAAAAACGTAGTCTCGACAAAAAAATAGTAGAAATTTACATAATTTTGTGTAGCGTATTAGCAAATTTTATACCAATCTAATAAATAAATAAAGATAATATGATATACTAAAAATATGGATAAAATAAATTACCAATCAAAATACGAATTAGACAATTTAATCAAATCACTTCGCGCTCATTATGCGGTTTTAGCCAAAGGATACAACGCGAAAAACGATAAACATAATGATAAAACTGAGCAATCATTAAATAAACTTACTGATGCTCTCAATCGATATGACGAATCTTTAATAACTGATTTTGGTGAGGTCACACCTTTCGAAGTTGTAACAGAAGAAGAAATGTTTGAGCAAATCACTGATATTTTAAAAACTTCTCCTTATGACGATGATGAGGATGATTATGATGATGAGTCAATGTACGAACTTGATCAGGAAAAAAGACGTAAACAAGATGATGAAGATTTTAGATCATTATTCTTAGATATAGAAGATATCGATCCGCTTGATTTGGATGGAGATGGAGATCCAGACATATTTGATGAGGCATTAGACAACTATTAAAATTATATGACTATAATTCAAACTTTAATACTCGGTTTCGTTCAAGGAATCACCGAGTTTTTACCAGTAAGTTCTTCGCTACATTTGCGATTAACTTCTGAGATTTTAGGATGTGAAATAGATACACTCTACTCAGCTGTAATAGGTCTTGGTACCACTATCGCAGGTTTTGTTTATTTCAGAAAAGAAGTAATTACAATTCTTTATTCATTAATCAAATGCTTAAAGGGTTACGAAGGATTAACGCTAAAATCAAGATTTCTACCTAAGGATAAAGATGCAAGAATGGGATGGGGAATTATTTATGCAAGCATCCCTGTTATTTTTATAGGAGCAGTTTTCGGAGATTCTTTTGAACAATATAATACTTATTTATTATCAGGTATATTTTTAGCAATATTCGGTATCGTATTATTTTTAACTGATAAATACTGCAGTAAAAAAAGAAAATTTGATTCATGGAATATTAGGGATGCTTTTTTTGTTGGAATAATTCAAGTGCTCGCATTATTTCCAGGAGTATCAAGATCAGGATCTACAATAACAGCAGGTTTATTTTTAGGATATAATCGATTTGCCGCCACAAAATTTTCATTTTTAATGATGCTTCCTATTGGACTTGGTTCATCAATATATGAAATCATAAAATACGGCGATACAATAACTACTCCGACTCTAATATTAATGTTAATAGGTGCGACTTGCTCACTTTTAGTTGGATATATTGTGATCAATTGTATGCTTAATTTAATCATCAAATATTCATTTCATTATATCGTTTTATATAGAGTGCTACTGGGTATTTTAATTGTGATTTTAAGTTTACTAAAGGTATTGGTATGAGTATAGAAATTCCGAATCCATATGGCGATTTACCTTCAAAAAATATCAGATCCGCTATTCTCAAAACTTTAGTACTTATTCATAATATTGATAATTTTGATACAGATTTTTGGGGTAAAATTATTGAAGACATTCATACCGCTTCACTTTATCATGATGATATTATCGATAGTGCTACAACTCGTAGAGCTGCACCTTCTCTAAATTATGTAACAGATGATAAAACAGCTGTGCTTGCTGGAGATTATTTATTAACAAATACTATATCGCTTGCCTATAATAAAAATCCTTTGTCTGTAGGAGTTATCTTAGACACTTTTAAGAAAATGGTTGAAGGTGAATATTTGGAATTAGATAGAGTAAAAAATTCTGATTCAGATTGTTTTGAAAAATATATTGAAACTTTAGAATTAAAAACCTCAGAGCTTTTTGTATTAATCGGGTCTATTATAAATGTTGTAAATTCAAATGAAATAATAACGAAAGATGAACTTTTATTTTTAAAAAATTTTGGTACTGTTTTCCAGATTATAGACGACGCGAATGATTTAGAATATAAATATAACTTATTTGATATAGTGTTGTCGAATACAGAATCTGAATATATTATTAAATTTATAAATACATTAAAATCCAAAATAACTGATGTGAATACAGTCAAGACCTTGGGTAATGATAAAGAGCTTGGAATAAATACAATTTTTGATTTTATATCTCCTGAAGAATTAGATGATTTTATTGCAAAATTATTTATGTTATAATATCCTAATACAAAAGGGGGAATTATGAAAAATATAGCAATAACTGGACAGACAGGAGTCGGAAAAACTACTATTGCATGGCAGGTGATGAGGGGTTTAAATGAAGTAGTAAATGGAAAATCTTCTGAAATTTGCACAATACTAGATTATGATAAAATCGCGAAAAAATGCACGGCAGAAGATACAAATTTAAAACAGGAACTTCTTGAAATAGGTATAGATTCGTCTAATAAAAATGAGCTTTCTAATATTATTTTCGATCCAAAAAATCCTCTAAAAAAAGTTGCGGAAAGTTTAATTCATGATAGTGTTTTTTCATATATTGATACTCATATTAAAAATTTTAAAAATTATAAGTTTTTAATTCATGATATTCCGCTAATACCTGCAGCGTATGAAAGAGGACTGAAATTTGATAAAGTGTATCTTATAAAATCATCCGATCAAATTCGACTTGATCGCCTTGTAAATTCTCGTTATATCGATGAAAAATATGCTATGATTATGATTGATAATAGCATTGAATTAAGTGAATATCAGAAATATTCTGACATAGAATTTGATTCTGGAGATTTTCAAACTCAAGAAATTGTAAACGACATTATTGAAAATATAAGGAAGAATTATGGCTGAATTAATTGATAAAAATAAATTTGAAACATATACAAAAATTGCTAATGAATTTGGTACGCCTGCTTATGTTTTTGATAAAGACGAATTTGAATATAGAATTAATCATATAAAAAAAGCCGCTACAGCATTTGATGAATTCAGAGTTAATACAAAAATATATTATGCAAGTAAATCACTTCTTACAGTTCAAATTGCAAAAATGATTTTAGAAAATGATTTATATATTGATTGCTGCAGTGAGGGTGAAATTTTAATCGCAGAAAAAGGCGCTGAGGGTTTATCTGATTATGGTAAGAGATTCTCACTTCATGGAAATAATAAAACTGTTAGCGAAATTGAATATGCAATAAATAATAATTTTTCTCATTTAGTAATTGATTCTGATGATGAGATTGATTTTGTAAATGATATTGCAAAAAGACTTGATAAAAAAG
>JAISKS010000038.1 GCA_031260825.1 Bifidobacteriaceae bacterium | reverse complement strand
AATTGCAAAAGATAATTCGGATTATACGCTTACTTCAACTGATACAGCTTTTGGTACTCCTGCATATTTGGATCCGGAAGTGGTACAAACTTTCAAATATAATAAAGAATCAGATCTATGGGGTTTTTGGACTACAATACTTTTTTGTTTGACATCTCGCGTACCTTATGGAGTCGGAGATCCGTTCATAATTATGCAACGTGCAAAAGAACATAATCCAGATTTAGAGGGCTTGCCGTCTGCGCTACAAGATATTTTCTATAGTGTTTTAGAACCTGAAGTTGATTATAGAATGAATACGAATGAGGCGCTTGCCAGAATTAGAAGACTAGCTGGTTAAAAATTTGTCCAGTTTTTGATTCTGGGTTGGAAAACTTTGCTGGTTTTTTATTATGGGTTTTTAATTTGGCTGTCTTAAATTTTTGGCGGATAATTTTACGCTAAAATTCCGTCTAAGAAATCGTTTAAATTATCATAAGTATCTGTGGAATTTTTATCAAGACAATTAATATAAGATTTTACATCATCTAAATCTTCATATGTAGGGAAGAAATCTGGATTTTCCCAAATAAGTTCCTCGTATTTCAAACCATCAGTTTTTGATTTATCATAATACGAAATTGTTCTCCAAAAATCAAGAAATTTATATAGTTGCAAAATAGGAGAATCATATTCAGCAGAAAGAGAAATTAATCCAGCAATAGGAGAATCAGCAACAGTCAAATATCTTCTGACAACTGCATTTTGAATGTCTATATATTTTTCATCAAGTGGTAGCAAGCATTGAAGTGTAACATTTTCAGCCCAAGAATTTATTAGAGAAATAATGATTTGTATTTTATACATTATATCTTGTTGCTGATCAGTTGGAGAAAACATAATTCCAATAGCTTGACGTGCAACAACTTCTGGACTATCATCATAAGGATTATCAGAATCAAATATCTGAGAATCTCCATCAGATCCTAAATCAAGCATACCTGCTTTCGAACTTTTTGCATGTTGTTGTAGCAAATCAATCAGGTAATTTTTTATCCAATGATGTTTATTATAAAGTCTAGAAATAGCAAGTTCGCGAGTAGTAATATATTGATATAAAAGTTTTTTTGATAGATTATTTTTTTCAGCAAAAGTATTAATCGAATTAGTTTCAAAATAAATACTGCTTGAATCCGACAGAACTATTCCGCCGTCATTCGATGAGAAAAGAGTATTTAGTTGCTTAGAAAATTTATTTGCAAAATCTAAAGACTGAATAGTCGAAAATATATTTTCAGACACGCCCGCACTGCCTTCATCAGGAGATAAATTGAATATTTTAGAAAAATCACCGAGTTTCATACCAACTTGCATAAACATATCTGGATTAGGATTATTATCATCATCGTCATCATCACTATCATCACCAAAAGGGTTCATATCAGAAAACATCTGACCAAAAGAATCAAAAGATTTTTTCAATTGATCAACGCGCTGCGACGCTAATGGATCTGCCATATCTATAACTGTATCAATTACATGGTCTGCCATTTTTACTTCAGGAATAACTTTATATGAAAAATTTGGTATTTTATAATCAATAATATTATCTAAAATTAAACTAGATTTTTTTAAACAATCACGAATCAATAAGCTATCATCAGCATGTATCATACTTGAAGAATTAGTTTTTTCAATGGTTCGTATGATAATGTTTTTCTTTAATAAATGTTTATCATTTGCATTTACATTATTAGGATTATTATTCAAAATACTCTCAAAAAGATTAGTTGGAAACTGAGGATTAGAGGAATAAATATTTGAAAGTAAATTATTCATATCAAAATTGCTAGCATCAAAATTATTTAAATTTGAATAGTCCATACCAAGTGTGCCAAGGAAATCATTTATATTTCCACCACTAATTTTTTCGGCTGCATCTTTAGCATCGACATTATAATTGTCTGGATTTACTGGGTTGAAAGGCTGCTTATTATTTTGGTCGTTATTATTAGAAAAGGAGTTTTGGTCGTTTTGGGGATTTGAATTAGCGTTTTGAGCGCCATTTTGATCGTTTTGGGCGCTCTGGTCGTTATTATTTGAATTCGGGTTTTGGCCGTTTTGCTCGTTTTGGTCGTTATGCTCAGCAGAACTATCTGGCTGTATATGATATTCGTTGCTGTCCATTTCGACCTCCTTTATAATACTCATATTATAGCATATATTATTTATTATATATTGTGTCTATTAAGAAAAATTGAGTAATTTTTCTATATAATATAAGTATGAATGAATATATCAAAAAAGTACCTACATTAGTTTATATATGTATTTATCTTTTTCTAATTATTATTGGAATAATACTTTGTCTGCCTTCTCCATATATACTTAGAACACCAGGAATGACAGCTAATGTAATTGGAGATTATCAAAATGCCGATGGCGAAAAAACTCCTATGATTACTGTTAAGGGTGTAAATTCTGATTCATCTAGTTTTAATCCAATTTATTTAACAACAGTATATGCATACGGCGGACCAACAAATCATTTGTCTCCATTAATTATTGTAAATAATTTATTTTCTCCAACATCAACAGTACTTCCACAGGAATTATATTATCCCCCTACGCAGTCTTCTGAAGAGGCTAACGAAGAATCACATCAGCAAATGGATGGCTCGAAAAATTCTGCAATAACTGTTGCATTATCTAATCTTGGAAATTATACTGGTGTCTCAAGAAGCTATGGTGATATTACTATTGAATCTGGTGATATCGGTGGACCTTCCGCTGGTCTCGCATTTACACTTGGAATTATTCAAAAAATTAAAGGTACAGATTTATTCAGAGATGATCGCGGTTTTGCTGCTACTGGTGAAATGCTTGAAGATGGCAAGGTTGGTCCAATCGGTGGAATCGGGCAAAAAATCACTTCTGTGCAAAAATCTGGAGCTGCACTTTTCTTAATTCCAAAAGATAATTGCGATGAGGCTCAGTCGTTTATCGCGAAAAATAATGACAAATATGGTGACGATGCAATAACAGTTTTAACTGTAGAAAATATAAAAAATGCTCTTGAGATCTTAAACAAACTTTCTTCAAATGGTACAAATTGGAAAAGCTCACCAACACTTGAAGCTAACAAATGTCTAAAATAAATATTATGAATAAATATTTATATATCGACGGGCATTCATTATTGTTTCGTGCTTTTTATGCATATAATGTAGAGAATTTTTCTGGTGAAGATGACTTTCCTACAAACGCAATTTATGGTTTTATATCGATGCTTAAAAATGTTTGTCGCGAGTTTAATCCAACGCATTTAGCTGTAACATTTGACACGAAAGAGAAAACTTTTAGAAATAAATTGCTACCAATATACAAGGGAAATCGCGAATCTCCGCCTGAAGGATTTTTGCCTCAACTTGATTATTTGCAGACTTTGCTACAAATTGCGGGGATAAAAGTTCTTACATATCCAGGGTACGAAGCAGATGATATATTAGCTACATTATCTACAAACACAGCGAAACTTGATGATTCAGAAGTGTTTATTTTTTCTGGGGATCGCGATACTTTTCAATTAATTAAGCCAAATGTTTCGATATTATATCCTGGTAGAAGTATGAGAGATTTGAAAAAATTTAATGACGATGAGGTGTTTGAAAAATATGGACTTCATGCACTTCAATATCCAGATCTTGCTGCGCTTGTCGGAGAGACTTCTGATAATATTCCAGGAATACCTGGTGTTGGACCTAAAACAGCTACAAAATGGCTAACTCAGTATGGAAATTTGCAAAATGTGATTGATCATGCTGATGAGGTTGGAGGCAAAATTGGTGAGACGCTTCGGGCAAATACTGATGTCGCTTTATTAAATCGCAAAATAAATAATTTAGTATGTGATCTAGAATTGGATGCTGATTTTGATTCTTTCGATATTGATCTTTCTGCAAAACGCGCTGATTTTGATGAGATGAAAGTGGCATTTAAAAAGTTGCATTTTTCCAAAAATTCGCAAAAATTGTTGCTAGATATTTTGCATTTAAATAGTCTTGATTCAAATGATAATTTTACACTGGATGCTAAGGCTGATTCTGATAAAAATGCTATGGCTGATTCT
>JAISKS010000049.1 GCA_031260825.1 Bifidobacteriaceae bacterium | reverse complement strand
GTTCGACCTAAAACGATTTATGGCGGACTTTCAGTCAAAGATGGAAGAAATATGTTAGAATATAAGAAGGTAAAATATTGTTAGGTCAAAAAACTACGGATTTTTTATCCCACCGCCATATTATGTTGTGCGTAATGTTGTGAAAGTATCACAGTCCGAACTCATTGAAGCATACGGAATGAAAAAAACCGACATTGGTATGCTCCTAATTATCTACGGAATCTCATACGGACTAAGTAAATTCGTGATGGGCGTGATTTCCGATAAAGCAAATCCACGCTATTATATCGCATGCGGACTTATCGGATCATCATTTTTAACATTAGCATTAGGTACAACTCATAACCTAATTATCATGGGCATTTTGATGTGTATCTTAGCACTTTTCCAAGGAATGGGTTCGCCTGCCGCGCATAAAGTTATCGCATCTTGGTACCACGCAAAACAGCGAGGAATCGCATTTTCAATGTGGAATACTTCACAAAATCTTGGTGGCGCACTTGTTGCACCAATCATTGTTTTCGCGACAACTTTCGTGACTCCAGTTGTTGGTACATTCGGTATCTTCTTCGTACCTGCTGTAATATCACTATTATTAAGTTTGATAATTATCATTTTCGGTCGCGACAGGCCTGCTTCTGTCGGTCTTCCAGCCGTTGAAGATTGGTCAGGAATTAAAGAAGTTTTCGTTGAAAAAGAACTTGACAAAAACGATCGTATTTCTACAGACGGTGAAATCATCGAACTTACAGCTCTACAAATTTTCATCAAATATGTTGTAAAAAACAAATATTGCTGGTTCCTATTTTGGGCTAACGCAGGTGTTTATCTTGCTAGATACGGTATCTCTGACTGGATCCCATTATATTTACAAGAGGCAAAAGGCTTCGATAAATCTACTGCAAAATACTTCGTTTCATTATTCGAATTAAGCGCTATTCCTGTGACAATTTTAATCGGCGTCGCATCAGATGTCCTATTCAAATCACGTCGCGCAATCATCGGCGCTGGACTTGGAGTACTTAATGTTGCATTAATTTTCTTATACATCTATGCACAAAGCCCAGTATTAATCGGCATAATCATCTGCCTATTTGGTGCTACAGTTTACGGCTCATTAATGCTAACCGCGACAATGACAATGGAGCTTGTACCAAAATTCGCAGTGGGTGCCTTAACAGGTTTCATCGCACTTGCAGGCTATTTAGTCGGTGAAGTTTGCGCTGGATATGTTGTACCACTTATCGTTGGTGAAGGTGATGTACCAAATTGGACACCTGCGTTTTCTTTCGTTGGATTTGCATCAATATTAACAGTAATTTTCTTCGTATTATTATTACCTTCTGAAAAACAAAAAGTAGCGGATTTTGATAAATAATTCGCTATTTTTTATAAATAAGGAATTCATATGTCTGGTATAAAAAATACCACTAATGAAACCTATAATTCTATTATGGGTAATGGCATAAAATATGAGATTCCTAAATTTCAGCGCGATTATTCTTGGGATACCGAAAACTGGGATGAACTTTGGGATGATATTTCTTATTTAATAGATAATACTTACCAAGAACATTATATGGGATATTTAGTATTATTAGATAAAGATGACAATAATAAAATATATAATATAATTGATGGTCAACAGAGACTAATCACAATGTCCCTTTTAATTCTAGCTGCATTAAAAAATATTAATGAATTAAAAGATTCTGATGAAGAAAATATAAAAAGAGTAGAGTTATTTAAAAATACATATATTGGTATTATTGATCCTGCTACTTTAATACCTTCTAATAAACTAACATTAAACAGAAATAATAATGATTATTATAAGAAAAATTTGGTTGATATTGATAATGATTTGCCATCAAAAAATCTTAATGCTTCTGAAAAGTTAATGAAAAACTGCTTTATTTATTTTTATAATAGATTAAAAGAAACCTATACAACTGGTGTAGATTTAGCTGAATTTATAAAAAATATTGTTGATAAATTATATTTTACTGTTATAAAAGTTGGAAATGAGCTAAACGCATCTATTGTATTTGAAACATTAAACGCAAGAGGAGTTCAGCTTTCGTCAGCTGATTTATTAAAAAACTATTTATTTTCTGTAATTAATTCCGATGATAGTACAGAAAAAGAGATTGATGAAATTGATGATAAATGGCAGGCGATTAATAATTCACTTGGCGAACATAAGTTTGACGATTTTCTAAGATATTATTGGAATAGTCAAAATAAAACAATTGGTAAAAAAGAAGTTTTTAAAACAATAAAAAATAACATAAATACAAAAATACAAGTTTTTGAATTATTAAAAGAATTAGACAATCTGGTTGATTCGTATGTTGCATTATTTGATTATACAAATTCTATTTGGAATGATGATCCAGAAATATCAGAAAACATTAAGTTATTAAATTATTTTAAAATTAAGCAAGCAACCTCTTTGCTACTGGTTGCATTTAATAAGTTATCTACTGATGAGTTTAAAAAATTATTAAAACGCATAATAATTATATCTTTTAGATATAACATAATTGGAAAATATAACCCTAATGATATAGAAAAAACATATAATAATGTTGCGCTATCAATTTATAAAAATAATTCATATGATATCGAATTATTACGTCGAATATATATTTCTAATGAAATATTTGAAATTGATTTTTCTAATAAAGAGTTTACACAAAGTATGAAAATTCCAAAATATATTTTAATAGAAATTGAAAAAAATATGCAAGGTAATATGAAATTTGATATTGACGATAAATCAATTAGTGTTGAGCATATTATACCAAAAAGTTCTGAAAATTCTTGGGAAAATATGAACTATCATGATATAAAAAGAGCTAAAAATAGATTGGGCAATTTAACGTTATTAACAGTAAATTCAAATATATCTGTTGATACAAAAAGTTTTAATGATAAAAAAACTGAATATTTAAAATCAAATTCTACATTGACTAAAGATATTTCTAATTATGATACTTGGGGAATAACTGATGTTGTTGATAGGCAAAAATCATTCGCAAAAATAGCTAAATCAATTTGGCAAATTCAAGAACTAAATTAGTATTTCAAAATGGCTACAATCATAAAATCTGCCAATATTTCGCAGGTACAAAATAGGGGTGATTCCTATGTTAGTGGGAGTCACCTCAAAATACATTTTCCGACAAAAGATGTTTTCGATGATGTAAGCGCTTCTGTGCATGCTGGCGACCGCATTGCGATTGTCGGCGCAAACGGCGAAGGCAAGTCGACTCTTATGAAAATGCTTTGTGGCGTTTTGGAGCCTGATGGTGGCGATTTGAGTATAAGGCGAGATCTTCGAATTGGGTTTTTGGGACAGGCTGACGGTGCAAAACTTTCTAATAACAAGAATGTTGCGGCGCAAAATATAGTACCACAAGAAAAATCAGATGCACAAAATATAGTAGCAGCACAAAAATCAACTGCACAAAATCAAAGCACAAACACGAACCAAAACCAATCAAATTCTCCGCAAAATCAAAGCACAAAAACTGTCCAAGAAATTATTCTCGGCGATTATGAATACGAATATGAATGGGCGTCTGATTCAAAAATTCGCTCAATTCTCGATGCATTAATTTCTGACATTGACCTTTCTCAAGATTCCAGTAAACTCTCTGGAGGCCAGGCGCAGCGCGTAAGTCTTGCCGCGCTTCTCATAAAAGATTGGGATGTTATTGCGCTCGATGAGCCAACAAATCATCTCGATATGCCAGCAATTAAGTGGCTCGCGGGACATATAAATTCTCGTTGGCGCAAAAATGACGGCGCTTTCCTGATTGTAACGCATGATCGCTGGTTCCTCGATGAGGTCGCAAATCTCACTTGGGAAGTGCATGATGGAATTTGCGAAACTTTTGACGGTGGCTATTCGGCCTATATTTTGGGACGTGCCGAGCGCGATAAACAGGCCGCTGTAGTTGAGGGCAAAAGGCAGAATTTGATGAAAAAAGAGCTTGCTTGGCTTAGTCGCGGCGCCCCTGCTAGAACCGCAAAACCCAAATTTCGCATTGAGGCCGCCAATGAGCTGATCGCCGACGAGCCCCCTCCTAGAAGCCAAACTGAGCTCGTGCGCCTCGCGACTTCCAGACTTGGCAAGCAGGTTGTTGATTTGGAAGATGTTACAGTAACATTTAAAATACTACAATCCGGTACAAACCCTGACGATTCAGACGGTACAAACAAATCCGCTACAAACCCCATTAACCAAGACCCTTCCGACCCAGAAAACACAGTACTTAATACCATAACGTGGTCAATTGGACCAGGCGACAGAATCGGAATCCTCGGAGCAAATGGAGCGGGCAAATCCACACTTCTTAGCGTAATTACTGGCAAACTTGACCCAACAGTAGGACGCGTAAAAATCGGAAAAACCGTGAAATTCGCAAGTCTCACACAGCGACTCGACGAACTCGAAAAATATGAAGACACAAGAGTGAGAGAGATCGTCGCTCAATATAAAACCTCGTATATCGCGGGGACAGCCGGCGGAGGATATGGTAGCTCGGCAAATAGTACCAAAGAAATGACGCCATCGCAAATGTTAGAGCGACTCGGTTTCAAAACTTCGCAGCTACAATCTTACGTAAAAGACCTATCCGGAGGTCAGCGCCGCCGCCTACAACTCCTGCTGATCCTATTAGACAACCCAAATGTTTTGATTCTCGATGAACCTTCAAATGACCTCGATACAGATATGCTCGCGGTTCTAGAAGATTTGCTCGATTGGTGGCCTGGCACGCTCCTCGTTGTCTCGCATGATCGCTATCTCGTCGAACGCGTAACGGATTCGCAGTTTGCGCTCGTAGACGGCTCCCTAAAACATATGCCCGGCGGCGTGGATGAGTATATGAGACTAGTAAATACGGGCGCTTCGGCTGACAGATCTGTACCTGATAAATCTTTATCTGACAAATCTGCACATAAACGCACAAGAGTCACGGCTGAATCCCCTACAGAATCCGCTACAGAATCCGCTACAGATCTTGAGTCGCGCGGTAAATCTGAGCTTTCAACAAAAGAATTGCAAGCCATTCGCAAAAAAGCCAACCTGGTTGAAGGTAAATTGAAACGCAAAACGGACGAAATATCTCAAAAAACTCAGGATCTCGAAAATACATCACCAGATGATTACGAAGCTTTAATAAATCTGGGCGAACTAATAAAAAACTTAAAATCTGAACAGGAAGAACTTGAGCTTGAATGGCTCGAACTCACTGTTGATTAATTTTCTTTTCCCCAAAACCCAACCCCCCAAACCCACTTAAAAAAGTTATTACTTTTTTTTTTTTAATGGTACAATATTAACTATGAAACAACTCAAAATCACATTACCTCTAGTCATATTAATTTTCACAGCCCTTAGCGCTGCAACATACGCCATAATCACCACAACATTAAACCCAAATTCTTCAAATTGTACTGCTGCGTTTGAGCTATGTTCAGTATATGCTGATAGTGGAAATGATGGCGGCGGCGACACTGTTATTATTGAAGGAGTAGGATTCCCAGACCACGGAAAACTCTCAGATTATGCTGGATATGGCGTGGTTGACGGAGCTTCAAACGGCCCAATTGCTTGGTATGACGGAAAAAATAATGTTGGTAATGGTGATTTAAACCCAGATGACTTATCACTAGTTTGGAAAGATTTATCTGGCAATGGATATGATTTACAGCTTAGAAAGGGTAGCTCGCCAACTGGCAGTCCTGTAACTGCTGTAAATGCGACTGGAATTGCCCCAAATGCTGGCAATTGTTCTGAAAGTTCATGGAAAGATAATGCCTTTAAATTCGCTGGATATTGCTATTTTGCTCTCGTGCCTTCTAGCCCAACTTCTACAGATGCTTTAAAAAATATTATGCCTAAACTTCCATTTGGAAATGATAATTACACAATGGAAATTGTATATGATAGTTCAGAAGAAAACTCAACTAATTCAGGTGCTGGCATACTTGGCTGGGGAGATGCGGGTATTACAAATCAATCAAATAATTTACGTTTTTATGGTTTTAATAAAAATACTCCAAACTATCAACCTTTCGTAAATTACTGGTGGGGAAATGATATTGCTCTATCTTTTACTAGCTCAAACGTTATAAAAAATATGAGTGTTGTATACGATAAAAACGCGACAACTTCTGCAGATAAACTTTTAGACAAAAGAACTTTTTATTTTAATGGCGTAAATACTGGTGCGACATATCTCGCTCCAGACGAAGCAACAAACAATCACCGAAATAGTGCTGCAAAAAATACTGGAACGAAAGGATCTTTTTTCGTAGGTATTGATTCATTTAATAATACATCAGATTCTTTTGATGGTGGTACTACAGGCAAAAATGCAGATGAATATTCACATGGAAACAAAATTTTCGCCATAAGAATTTACAATCGCCCACTTAGCTCTCAAGAAGCTCAAAATAATTATATTTCAGATGAACAGCGTTTTATCTCACCGCCTGTAGTTTATTTCGGTGAAAAAATTGATCAAAACAAATGTCAAAATATTGTTATTTTAAGTTCAACTCAAATTCAATGCAAAACACCTGCTCATGCAGCTGGTACAGTAGATATAACAATAGATTATAAATCTCAAACTTCAACACTTGCCAATGGATATACATATAATCATCCAGAAATTAATTCCATAACACCAAATTCTGGTGCTCAAGCTGGTACTAACGAAATAATTATTCACGGAAGTCACTTCCCATATGCACCTTCTGATTCATATGTTACAGATGGATTAGTTGCACAATATGACGGTATCAATAATATCGGTTTAGGCGATGAATACAATTCTAAAACAACTACAATCTGGAAAGATCTTAGTGGCAATGGATATGATATTGTCCTTAGAAAAGGAGCTGCGTCGGGAAATGTTACAGACCCATCAGTATCAGAACTATCAAGTTGCTCTGGAGCAAGTTGGAGTGCGGGCGGTTTCTTATTTAATGGATACTGTTATTATGCACGTGTACCAGCTGATATTACCGCTCCCAACGCCTTAAAAAATATAATGCCAAAACTTTCTTATGGTGGAGATCCATATACAATCGAAGCAGTTTATGATCCAACTTCTATGCCTGCTAATAACAATGCAGGAATTGTTGGTTGGGGAGATAGATCCCCTGGGTGTACTGTTGACGTTCCATCTGGTGCAAATAATACTAGATTTATGTATACTGCCACCTATTCACAATATTCTCAAGCAGGAAATCCAAGATCATTTAGACATTGGTGGTGTGCAGATGATATCGATCCAGTTGTACCAAATACATCCTCAAATGTTCGAAACTTTGCAATTACTTATGCTGGCAATTCAAGTTTAGACATTCTAAGACGTCGTTTTTATTTTATGGGAGTAGCTGATGATAATGGTGGTGTTGCTACATTTCTACCAACAGCTGGCTGCAATGCTGCATTTATGTCAACTGGTTGCCGAAGTTCTAATCAAAAAAATACAGGCACCCGCGGTTCATTTATCGTCGGACAAAACACCGATTTAAATACAGTTGATACTCTTGATTCATCCGCTAATACATATTCCAATGGAATGCGTCTTTTATCTCTTCGAGTATATAATAAAGCTCTTACAAATAAACAACTTCAATCGAATAATGCTGCAGACCAAATACGTTTCACATCTTTACCAACTATAAAAATTGGATCAAGTGCTTGTACAAATGTAATTTTAATAAACGATACAACTATGAAATGCACAGCTCCTGCAGGTACAGGCGCTGATAAACCTGTAACAGTGCAATTTTCTGGCGGACCTGAATTACCCGCTGGTACATATTCTTATTTGGAAGATACTTCCTTTTATATCAACTCTCAAGACAAAAATATAGGTCCAAAATTCGGTGGTTTAAATCTTACATTTGTAGGAAATATGTTTGAAAACTTACAATCAATTAAGGTTGGTTCAAATATATGCACAATCGTAGGTGCCCCTACTTATGCAGGCGCTGCTGGTACAGATAGCGTTACATGTACAGTACCTGCTTCAAACAACTCAGGCGTTGTTGATATAAAATTCTTTGATGGTGCTAGTGGCGCGGGCAATCAACTATTTGCATTAACTGGCGCTTATACATATTTGGATGCTACAGACAGCCCTATTTCATATAGAGTTTTTGCGACACCGTCAGGTTTCGCGCTAGGTGCTCCTGATAATCTTGAATTTACTGGTAATTACGCACTAATAAACCTATTGTTGAAAATGAGTGGAATGGCGTAAATAAATTACATATTATTTACCCAACAGGTATGACTGTAAAATATAATGGTACTTCAGGTGAAGCAGTACTAAGCGCTTCCCATTTGCCTGCCGATTGGACTTATTCTACACCAGCATCTGGCAAAGATGGATATTCAAAGATTACTCTTACAACACCTACTGGCAAAGTTTATTCTGAAATTGAAAATATTTTAGGATCATTAAACTTTTCCGGTACAGCTTCTGGGGCTGGAGCTACAGCCATTTCGATACAACTCGAAAACGCTCTCTGGTAAACCTGTGTCGTTCCCGCACCAGTTAACTGCGAGCTCGCTCGACCAGGAATCCAACCTGTCATTCCCACGAAAGTGGGAATCCAGCCAGGAATCCCCCAGATTCCTGCTTTCGCAGGAATGACAACACCGCGTGTACCAAACAATATAATAATTAATATTCTGTTATAATTAAGTATGCACACTATATTATCAATTATTGCCTTTTTAGGTATTTTTACCTTTGTGGTTCCAGCAATAATTTTTTATAATATTGGACGCTCAAAAGGATATAAAGATGCAAAACGAGATCTTTTAGCCCAATCTGATTTACCCCATCCGCAACCAGTACAAAATCCACTAGAAAAATCTCCACTTGTACAATCTTCACAAGATCAATATCAACCAGACCATTCTAATTTAGCCCAGCCTCAGCCGCAAATCACAACTGAGCCATCCAAACTAGCCCCAATAAATCCACCGCAAAAATCTAGCAATGAAACTGCTAATATTCAAACAAGAAATATTAACATAATGCTATACGTAGCTTCATTTTTGATTGTCGCCGCCACAGCAGCATTCATCGGTACAAACGTAGGTTCAAGCACGAAATTATTCGGAGTCTTTTTAATCGCCGCGCTTTTTTATTGCGCTGGAATTTTCTTATATAAAAACAAAAATTTGTCAAATCTTCGCCCAGCTGCAATTGCTTTTGTCGGTACAGGTCTCGCAATTATCCCATTTATTGGAGTTGCGCTCAGTGTTTTAGGGAATTTTGAACCTCAAACCTCTTGGTTTATCACCTCTATATTAGGCGTTATTACATATATGTATGCAGCATCGCAGCTCAAAAGTCAAGTCATTTCGTATCTGTCTTTTGCATTCGTGCTGTCACTAGTGAACTCCGCAGTTAGCATTGCTAATTTAGAGATTTATTGGTATTTTATTTCGATGGTATTGTTTAGTATTTTGGCTCAATTAGTTATGATTTTCTCCCCTAAATATGTACCAAAAACTCTATCTGATCCCCTTATAAATTTAGGAAATTTCATCACTCCTGTTGCTCTGATTGCAAGTTTAACATTAATAAATTTAATGGATCCAAAACAATATGAAATAGTATTTTCTCTAGCGACGATTCAGTATATTTTGCAATATATATTGCGCCGAAATCCAAATGAATTATTAATTGGAAGAGTGACAGCGCATATTGCAATTTTATTAATATTTTATTTTGAGATTTCTTCAAAACCTCTTGATTTCAGTTGGGCATATTTTACTGTTGCATTTGCACAAGCATTAGTCTCATTATTTATTATATTAAATAACAAAAAAGCTACAAAATTTGATGAATATTCCTTTATTGTATTTTTATGTATCGCTCCATCGACAAACTTAATTAGCTCAAATTCAACTATAATTACCGTAACACTTTTATTAATTGCAGCAGTTATCGCATATTTTTCGTACGCATATATTAAAATAGGCAATAAATTTTTAGGCGCAAATCTTGCAATTTATGAGTTAATTGCATCAATTGTATTTTTAATGTCCATGATTAACTTTTTCGCAGATACATACAATAATTTAGATAAATATACCGATCCATTTAAAGGAATATACACTGATGCATGTGGTACTATTTTTGCGATTACAACAACACTAATATTATTAGTTGCAATTTATTTTCATCAGAAACGAATGCTTATTTTCGCCAAAAACACTAATAAAGATCGTACCAAAGATGAAATGCTACGCAGAAATTATTTATTAGTTGTTGCACAATTTCCTGGAATTGCAATGTTTATAAACAATCAGACTTATTATAAATATCCAATTGCTTTAATCGGAATATTTGCATTAGCTATTACTTTATTTTTAGCATATATATCGATACAAAAAACTCCAAACTCTCAAATTATTAATAAATTTGCGATTAAAACTTTATTAATTAGTAGCTCTACTTATTCTCTTGCTTGTTTATTATCATATGTGTTACGCGTTGATTATTATGATTATTATTCAGAGCTTAAAACTTCATTCTTGCACCAAGCTATAATGCCTACAGATTATTTGATTTTCATTCCGTTTACCATTGCAATTATGTATTTTTTCCATGCGCGCTACCTTACAAAAAATTCTAAAAATATAGTTTTGATATATATCACACATTTTATTACTGCTCTAGCTGGGTATGCTGCAATTTATAGTGTAATTGATATGACTAATAAGTTGGATTATAAATCTGAATATAATATTCCATATTTATTTTTAGCAGCGTATTTCTTGATATTTTCTAGACTAATTAAATCCTCAAAACAAAATATAATATATGAAATTAATTCATTTATAATTTCAGTAGTATTTCAAATTATCGCGATATTTTCGTATTTAGATTTCAATTCGGCACAGCTAAATGCTGATTTCTATGCATATTGCCTAATGATAATTTTAGGAATATGCTTAATTCATTTTGGTTTAAAATCAGAAAACGTACCATTTATTAAACTATCTACACGAGGTTTACTCATTTGTGAATCCGGTACATACATTATTGCTTTAGGATTCTGCGCATTAATAAATAAACAAATTCCTTCAATGGATGAGTTAGTGTATGTACATATTATTGCTGCTACTGTATTTGCCTGGGGATATGTTTTGATACGATATGTAAAACAAAATTATAAAATCACTAGAATCGTATTAGCTCTCGGCCTCCTTACATTATGGGTTGGTACATTAGCTTTAAATGACGGCGGTTCATATGTTACGTTATTCCTGGCCGAGCAGGCAATCCTCCTCGCAATCGGAGGATTTACCAAAATCACTTGGGCAACTAAATGGGGCGCGGCAGGTGTAATATGCGCAGTTTTATATTTCGTTCGCGACTACACTTATATTTGGCTAGGACTTCTCGGAATTGGAATAATATCAATAGTGATTTGGCGCCTAAGATCTGCAGACAACCCTAACGATAAACAATAAACATTGTCATTCCTACATACCTGTCATTCCCACGAAAGTGGGAATCTAGTCATTCCTGCTCGACTGTGTCATTCCCGCATGCGTGTCATTCCCGTGAAAACGGGAATCTAACCTGTCATTCCCGTGAGCGCGTGTCATTCCCACGAAAGTGGGAATCTAGTCATTCCTGCTCGACTGTGTCATTCCCACGAAAGTGGGAATCTATTCCCCGCGAGTATATGTTTTTTCGACTATAAAGTGACCAAAACACCCAATTATAGTCGAAAAAACATATACTCGCGAAAAAAA
>JAISKS010000021.1 GCA_031260825.1 Bifidobacteriaceae bacterium | reverse complement strand
CCCCCCCCACCACAGACCCCCCCCCCCCGCGGGCGCTGATATGATAGAATATACATATGACTAATCTTAATGAACCAAAATTTTCTATAAAACAAATTTTTGCTGCAAGCGTAATTCTAGCCCTAGCACTCACCTCAAGCCTATTCATAGGAATTCAAATCGGATCACAAAATATTGGCGCTTATCCAAATGGCGTTGAATCTGCCGCTCTCCCTGTTAGTAAAGGTGGTACGGGAATGACTAATTTTGGTAATGGTACCGCATTACAAGTTCTAGACGGAAAAGGATTACCTAAAAATTTCCTCGGTACCACATCTACAACAGCACTCGCTGGTGACACCCCAATCGTAAAAGACATCGGCAATATTGGCAATATGGCATATAGCAGTCTCAGCACTTTTATCACCAACGATGCCAAGAAATATATTGCCTACATTACACCTGACACTACAAATCTAGGTAGCGGCATGCCAATCGGATATTATTCTGCAATAGTCGTGATGGGCGGAGGCTATATATCTGTCATGGCGCAGTCAATCAACACAGGCAGAACTTTTTCAACAAACTATAATTCAGGTAATCCAACTTGGGGTAGTAGTGGCGGTACAGACTATATTGGCGCTAGTGCTGCAACAGCAAACCTAACTATTGCCGACATCACTTGGACACCAACCCAAGGTTACGATTTGAACTTCTCAATGGATGTTGAACTCACTTCAACTGCTGCAAATGATCATGCAAGATTCGTCGGAAAACTTTATCTTAAAGTCAGAATCGATGCATGGGGTGCAGAAACATCTACCACTACTAACAACTCTGTTCAAGCAAAATATATTGGTACACGTCCAGGACCAACAGGCTCTTTAATAGTTCCTTGTAAAATCGGTGTTACAGGTGGCGAAAACGGCGCAACTCGCCATATATATGTATATTATGAAGGTACTCCAAATGCGGGAGTTCTTAAAATATCTAATGTTACGCTAAATGCTGGTGGTACTACTTCTGTTGTATATAATCGAGGCAGCGTTCCTGGAAGTTATAGATATATTAACCCAACTATGTTGTAGGGGTGTCATTCCTGCACCAGTTAATGGCGAGCTCGCTCGACCAGGAATCCATATTAAAAAATTATTAAAAACCACATAATCCCCATTTTTTTTGATATAATATAAGTATGTCAAAACTACAACAACATAAAAATATTAAATCTGCAATTACTATCCTAACTTCTTTGTTTCTATTAACAGTTGTTTACCTTTCACTGCATTTATCACAAATACCAAAAATCGATGTATTCGCTGATGATGATTGTACTACAGTGGATTGGCAAGATGTGTCCACTAGTGGTCTAACTAATGTAACTATTAATGTATCTGATTCTGCAGCTACAAAAACATGTTTGATCGTAAATACTACTGAAACTGAAGAAGATATATTCACTACTAGAGGCGAGGTTATATCACTTAGTTTTACAAATTTACAAAATGTAAAAACTTTAAAAATTGGAAACAATGCCTTTACACAGAAACATGGAGCTGATAATAAATTAGAATCAATAACATTTCCAAATGGTTTACAAAATTTAGAAATTGGAGAATTTTCATTTTTACAAGAAACGACTGATGCTGGTGATAATGCCTTAGCTGGGGTTGAATTCCCACAAAGTCTGAAATCGTTAATTATTGGCGAACTAGCATTTCAACAAACTGCTCAAGGTGGAGAGAATGCTTTATCGTATATATCATTCCCAGATGAATTAGATATATTATCTATTGGTTATGGTGCTTTTATGCAAATTGAGCAAAATGGATCTGGTCAGAATAATTCATTAACTTCAGTAGTTTTTCCTAATACTGTAACAAACTTGACTATTGGAGGTAGTAGCTTTTCTCAATCTACAGCAACTGGGCAAAACGCTCTTAGTTCAATCACTTTCCCTACTAATTTAACATCATTAGAAATTGGTTTTAGTGCTTTTTATCAAAGTGCTAGTAGTGCTGATGCAAAAAATGCATTAACAAATGTGGATTTCCCTGATGGGCTGGAAACTTTAATAATAGATAATCAAGCCTTTGCTCAATATATACACGGTGGTTCGAATAATAATGCTCTACAGGAAATAATATTTCCGAGTAGCTTAAAGGAATTAACAATTGACGACGAAGGATTTCTACAATATAATGAAGGTGATGGTGATAATGCTTTACAATCTGTAAATTTTCCTGTTGGTCTTGAAACATTATCTAATGGTGACGATGCGTTTCATCAAACAGCACATTATGGTGATAATACATTAATATCTGTGACATTTCCATATGGGTTAAACTCTTTAATTATTAATAGCCGAGCTTTTAAGCAAGATGCATATGATGGAGATGTTGCATTAATTTCATTTCTATTTAGATTTGATAATGATACTATTCCTGAAAATGTAAGAATAGGATCAAGTATTACTGATCTTGGTTTTGTAGCAGGAAATTTACCTTGGACTTGGTATGGTACACCTGAAGAAGATGCTCAAATGA
>JAISKS010000075.1 GCA_031260825.1 Bifidobacteriaceae bacterium | reverse complement strand
AAATATAAATAAGTTTTTCTCAAGAAAATTCCATCTTAAAAATGCTAAGAATGTGAATGTTGACCCGATCATCATGGTTAAACACCAAGGACACATTTTTTCAATTACAAACATCGATTGACCAAAAAGCCAATATGCAAATAATAGAACTCCAACTAATCCTAATTGTGCTCCAACCATAATCCATTTAGGTATTTTTCCGCCGCTTATTCCAACAACTCCAATTGTAATAAAAATCGGATATGTGATTAATCCAAAGAAAGCATTAGGGATTTTAATTCCCATAAATGTAAATATTGTAGCTTGCCATGATTTTGCAACACCTGAGCATGAAAAAACTCCATTAATATCGCAACCAAATACAGCCTCAGCATTTCTTTCTAATTCTATTGAATCAGCAGCCAAAACAAAACTTGCATATAGTGAAATTATCGCGCCAAAAAGTGCGAAGCCGCATATAGCTAATCTGGAAGAAAATTTAATATTTTTCTTATTTGTGACTGATTCAAATATTGTTTTTTTAATTAAATCAACCATAATGAATTATTGAGCTTGTACTGCTGTAATTGCAACAGTATTTACGATATCTTTCACAAGTGCGCCACGACTTAAATCATTTACAGGTTTATTTAATCCTTGTAAAATTGGTCCGATTGCAAGAGCTCCAGAAGAACGCTGAACAGCTTTATAGCAGATATTACCTGACTTAAGATCAGGGAATACAAATACATTTGCTTTTCCAGCCACTTTAGAATCTGGAAGTTTTGTAGCTGCTACATCTTTGTCAACAGCAGCATCATATTGAATTGGTCCTTCAAGTTCATATTTAATTCCTACTGAGTCAATAAGTTCTTTTGCTTTTGCAGTTGCGTCGATACATACGTCAACATCAGGTCCTTTTCCGGATGTGCCTGTTGAATATGAAAGCATTGCAATAAGTGGGCTTATTTCAAAATTAGTTGCTGTAACAGCTGATTGCATTGCGATACATGCAAGTGCGTCAGCATCAGGATTAGGATTTACAGCGCAATCTGCGTATACATAGCGCTCTGCTTTTGAACTTGGATCAGCTGCGTTTGCTGGGATTTCCATTAAGAAAGCACCAGATACTAGAGAATTTCCAGGAGCAGTTTTGATGATTTGTAATGCTGGGCGAATTGTATCGGCAGTTGTATGAATCGCGCCAGAAACCATTCCGTCAGCAATCCCCTCATGAACAAGCATTGTAGCAAAATAAGATACATTTTCCATTTGTTTTTTTGCATCTTCTAATGTAACGCCTTTTGATTTGCGAAGTTCTGCAAAATCCTCAGCGAATTTGTTTAGATATTCTTCATCTTTTGGATTGATAACTTTTACGCTGTCATCATCAATTGTTAAATCAATTGAGTTTTCTTTAATATCGTTTTCGATACAAGGTTGATGTCCTAATAAAATGATATTAGCAACATTTTCTTTTTGCAAAATTGCTGTTGCTTTTAATATTCTTAAATCTTCAGGTTCTGCAAGAACGATAGTTTTTTTATTTAACTTAGCTTTTTCGAAAATGTCTGTTTCTAGGCTCATTAGATCTCCTAATATAGAATTGATATAATATTATTATACACTATATTTGGAGATTTTTGGGTAGATTTTGTTAAATCTTGGTGGATTTTTAGTGGAATTTATTAGATTCTGTTAGCTTTACGCTCAGATTTTTCTTCTTTAGTTACATCATTTGATTCAATATCATCAGTGATACCAATATGAACAGAAGGAAATCTTACAACATCTTGCTCTAAGTTTTCTTGGATTTTTCCAACAGCAATACCGAATACGCCTTGTCCACCCTTTAAAAGGTCAACAATTTCTTCGTTATTTTTACATTCATATACTGAAACGCCATCAGAAAATAATGAGATAGAAGATAAATCATCGACGCCTCTTTTTCTTAAGCTTTCAATAACGCTACGAATTTTTTGAGTTGAAATGCCTAGATTGCTGAATTCTTTGATTAGCTTTACTAGTAAAATATCTGAGAATGAATATAAACGGTGTTTTCCAGAACCTTCACCTAAACATACTGATGCGTTGATTAAACCTGAAGTAGTCCATGTATCTAATTGGCGATATGTTACATTAGTTATGTCACAAACTGATTTAGCTTTATAACCAATTGATTCTGAAATATTCTTCTTCAAGATCTTCACATCTCCTCTCAATATATATTATTTTATTTTTAAGCTCAAATAATTTTTATTTTAATATAAAAAACATTTGAGCCCCCTAGCGGACTCGAACCGTTGACCTGCTGATTACAAATCAGCTGCTCTACCAACTGAGCTAAGGAGGCTTGCTTGTGATAATTATTATAGCACAATTTTTTCACAAAGTTTTAAAATTTGAAACTTTTTTGAAGTTTTTTATTTTACCCCATAAACACTTATAAATATTATACAAAAATACTCAATTAAGATATAAAAAATCACTTACTTTAATGTATAATATAGATTATGAGTAACGAAAATACCATCAAAAATACAGAAAATAATAATGATATAAAAGTTAGATTTTGCCCAAGCCCAACAGGATCACCTCATGTTGGACTAGTACGTACCGCCCTATTTAACTGGGCTTACGCTAAAAAAACTGGCGGAAAATTATTATTTAGAATTGAAGATACTGACGCTGAAAGAGATAGCGAAGAAAGTTTTTCACAAATAATTGAATGCTTAAATTGGATGGGAATCGACTGGGACGAAGGCGTAAACGCTGATGGCAAAGGGTCAACCGGAAATGATGGCCCATATAGACAGTCTCAGCGTAAACATATATATAGTGAAGTAATAAATAAATTAGTTGATGGCGGATACGCATATAAATCATTTTCAACTGCTGAAGAAATTAAGCAGCGAAATATTGCAAACGGTAAATACGAAATGGCTGGTTATGATGGATACGATCGCAGCCTTACATCTACTCAAATTGAGGATTTTTTGAAAGAAGGACGCGACTATACAATTCGTTTTCGTATGCCTGATACTGACATAACTTTTAACGATTTAATTCGCGGGGAAATAACTTTTTCTGCAGAATCTAC
>JAISKS010000096.1 GCA_031260825.1 Bifidobacteriaceae bacterium | reverse complement strand
CTTTTTTTACACCATCGTTTGAAGGAGTTCTGTGAGCTTTTCCTGCAGCTTTAGTTTTATCGGCTGGTTTAGTAGCTGATTTCTCGGTTTCTGTTACTGGTTTAGCAGCTTTTGCTTTTGAAGTTGTTTTAGCAAAATCAAAAACACCATCTTTATTAGATTCTGAAACAACCACAGTAATATGTGAAGTACGTTTCAAAATTCTATTTGCTACACCGCGTGCACGAGGTCTCCAACGTTTTAAAGTTGTTCCCTCATCAGCATAAATTTCTGAGATGAAAATCATATCATCGTTTAGATTATATGATTTAGCTTCAGCTTTTTGCTTTAGATTTGCAACAGCAGATTTGATTAGTTTTGCAACATCATCGCTAATTCCGTATGAAGAGAATTTTAGCTCTGTTAAAACTTTATTCACATTACGACCACGAACTAGATCGATAGTTCTTCTAGCCTTTCTTGGTGAAACGCGGATATTATTAAGTTTTGCAGTAGCAGAGATTCTAATATCTTTTGTATTTACTTTATTTGTAGCCATAATTATCCACGACTCGCTTTCTTATCATCTTTAGAATGTGAACGGAAAGTTCTTGTTGGAGCAAATTCTCCGAACTTATGTCCAATAATTGATTCTGTAACAAAAACAGGTACATGTTTGCGTCCATCATGAACTGCAACTGTATGTCCTAGAAAATCTGGTGTAATCATAGATCTTCTTGACCATGTTTTGATAACTTCTTTTGTACCTTTTTGATTTTGCTCATCTACTTTTTTCTGTAAATGTGCATCAACAAAAGGGCCCTTCTTTAAACTTCTTGGCATATCAACTCCTATTTCTTGTTACGACGACGAATAATTAATTTTGAACTAGCTTTTTTAGGCTTTCTAGTCTTGCACTCTGGTTTACCCCAAGGTGATACAGGATGACGACCACCTGATGTACGGCCTTCACCACCACCATGTGGATGGTCAACAGGGTTCATAACAACACCACGAACTGTAGGTTTAACGCCCATATGACGTTTACGACCAGCTTTACCGATGTTGATATTAGCTTGTTCAGCATTACCTACTACACCAATTGTAGCACGGCAACGTGGATCAAAGTTTCTGATTTCGCCTGATGGCATTTTGATTTGTGCAAAGTTTCCATCTTTAGCAACTAGTTGAGCTGAATTTCCAGCAGAACGAGCAACTTTAGCGCCACCTAGAGGACGAAGTTCGATGCAATGAATATAAGAACCAGTTGGGATATTTTTTAATGGTAAGTTATTACCAGTTTTAATATCAGCTTTTGAACCGTTCTCAATTACATCGCCTTGTTTTAGTCCATTTGGAGCTACGATATATCTTTTTTCTCCATCAACATAAAATAGTAATGCGATGCGAGATGATCTGTTTGGATCATATTCGATATCAGCAACTTTTGCATTGATTCCATCTTTATCATATCGTTTAAAGTCAATTATACGATAATTTCTTTTTGCACCGCCGCCGATATGACGTGTAGTGATTCTGCCGTGATTATTACGTCCACCAGACTTTTTAAGTGGTGTACAAAGCGCTTTTTCGGGTTGCTTTTTTGTAATCTCGGAAAAATCAGATACGCTCATGCCTCTTTGGCCTGGTGTATTTGGTTTTAACTTACGGATTCCCATAATTATCCTCTCCTATTATTAATTAGTTTTCTTCGGTTGATGTACCGAAAATGTCAATTGTGTATTCTGGGTAAAGTGTAACGATTGCACGTTTTGTGTCTTTACGTTTTCCAACACCATTACGTGTTTGAGAAACTTTACCTTTTCTATTTAATGTGTTTACGTTTTTTACTTTTACGTCAAATATTGTTTCAACAGCGATTTTAATCTCTGTTTTATTTGCGCTTGGATCAACGATAAAGCTATATTTATTTTCTTCAATTAAGCCATAAGATTTCTCAGAGATAACTGGAGAAATTAAAATGTCATGTGCTGTTCTGATGCTCATTATATACTTCCTTTATTTTTCATCTGCTGAAGCAGCTTTGTTTGATAATTCTTCAATAGCAGCTTTTGTGAAAACAACATCGTCATTTAATAGAACTGCATATGCATTAATTTGAAGTGGTGTAACGATTGTTACAAAAGGAGTATTTCTTAATGAAAATTCAGCTGATTTCTCATTTGAACCGATAACTACAAGAGCTGTCTCACCTTTAATAACATTGCGTAAAGTTTTTAGAGCTGCAGATGTTGAAATCGCATTATCAGCTGTGAAAGTTTCAACAGCATGAACACGACCATTATTATTGCGCTCTGCAAGAACTAATGATAATGCAAGAGCTTTAACTTTTTTGTTAACTCTCTTTGAATAATCTCTAGGCTCTGGTCCGTGTACCACGCCACCACCTGTAAAGTGAGGAGCACGTTTTGAACCTTGACGAGCGTTACCAGTACCTTTTTGACGGAATGGTTTACGTCCACCGCCTCGTACTTCACCGCGAGTTTTTGTTTTATGTGTACCTTGGCGCATAGCAGCCTGAGCAGCAACAGTTACTTGGTGAATTGTTGGAATTCCTTTTTCAATTTCCTCTGCACTAAACTCAAAGTTGATTGGTGCGTCTATAGTTGATTTACTTGAACCAGCAATATCATACATATTTATTTTTGACATATTCTTACCTATCTATTATCCAATTAATTAATCTTCTTTATTTTTATCTTTTACAGCAGATTTCAAAAGAATTAGTCCACCTTTTGGTCCTGGAACAGAACCTTTAATTAGGATATAACCTTTTTCTGCGTTTACAGATTCAACTTGAAGTGACTGTACAGTAGTTTTATCTCCACCCATACGTCCTGCCATTCTAAGACCTTTAAAAACGCGGCCTGGAGTTGCGCAAGCACCAACAGAACCTGGTTTACGGTGATTCTTATGAGCACCATGAGATGCAGATACACCTTTAAATCCGTGACGTTTCATAACACCAGCAAAACCTTTACCTTTTGAAGTTCCTGTAACATCTACAATATCTCCAGCTTTGAAAAGATCAACACCGATAGTTTGACCGATTTTATATTCGCTTGCATTATTAGTTGTAACTTCAAATACATAACGTTTAGGAGAAATTCCTGCTTTTTCGAAATGTCCTAAGATTGGTTTTGAAACTTTTCTTTCTTCGATGTCAACAGTTGCGAATTGAACTGCATTATATCCTTCTTTTTCAACTGTTTTAATTTGTGTTGCAACATTATCTTCAATTTTGATAACTGATACAGCTGTGAAGTGACCTTGCTCATCCCAGATTTGACTCATGCCGACTTTTGTACCCAAAATAGCTTTTGGATTATCTTTTTGACTAATTCTTGGCATATTAACTCCTTATACTCTTTATTTTAAACTTATTATTTAATTATCTTATATTTAGTACTTATATTATTTTACTTGTACTTTTACAGTTAGTTCACGAGGTAAATCTAAACGCATTAATGAATCGATTAATTCTGGGCTAGGATTAGTAACCTCTATTAGGCGTTTATGAACGCGTGTCTCGAAAATCTCACGTGAATCTTTATGTTTATGTGGTGAACGAATTACGCAATATGTACTTTTTTTCACAGGAATAGGGATAGGACCAGCTACTGCTAAACCATTTTGTTTTGCTGAATCTACGATTCTTTTGCTCCAAGTTTCAAGTAAACTTTTTTCGTAAGACTTAAGTTTTATCTTGATCTTATTTGTATTAGCCATAATTGACCTCTCCTTAAAAAATAATATTTATAATAAGTTACATGCGGTTTTTCCCAGTCATACAGGACGAAAGTCGAGTTATGAACAATCAGTTTAACATTTTTTTCATCCTCTAAGTTGCGAAAAGCACATTAGACAAATACTATTATAACATAAAAATAATTAAAAGATGGTAAATTTTCAAAAGTTTTACATATTATATTGAAATTTTTGAATTTATATTTTTTTGGAGGGTCATTATGAAAAATAATAAAATTAAAGAAACGCTAATGAAATACAATTTTAGCATAGATAGAATATTTGGATTATGTATTATGAGTTTTTTGGCTATTATATTCTTAATTGGGGTTATGCAATATAGGGGTAGCTATAATAATTGGGGATTAAAACAAAATACAGCTATTGCTCAGACTCATACTGGTGCGGGAGTGAACTATTGGTCTTGGCATTATAATTATGATATGTGGCTAGGTGCTTATCTTGTGGCTGATGCAACTGGTAAGGTTTTTGAGGGGTTCTGCTACGAATCTTGGATACTTGCTGGGGATCCAGGGCAATATAGTCAGGTACGAAAATCTACTTATGATCCGTATATGGCGTATATTTTCTATCATCATGGCATATCGTCTTCCGGAAGCGCCGATGAGGATAATGTTCAAAGGGCTGGGATTTCTTTTTTGGTACATGATAGATATGATGGTACTGTTGCTTGGAATCAAAATTTACGTCCTCAGTGGACCAATGCTGGTTTTTTGAATGAAAGTGCTTATAATATAGGCGCTTATAATCGTCGAAATACTTTTGAAGCAGAGGCAATTCGAGGAGCTACATATTCATATAATCAGATATCTATGAATTATGGATATTTGAAAGAGTCTGGGGATATTACTAGAATAGGTACTAAGAATCAAACTGGTCAGAATACATCTGTACAGTATACACTTAATGTGACTAGTGCAAATGGGCATTTGGTCGCCGATGATGGTTCAAATGTGAAGTCGATCACAGGATACACATCTATGAATGGTGATATTTCGCGCAAATGGGAAACAGATACAAGAGGGGCTGTGACGGTAGAGATAAAGTATTATGATATTGATCCGACGATTGAATATCTTGAGGATCCGACATTTCAAAATATGATATTATATAGTCGTCCTTCTATTAATCTAATGGCACAAAGTGCAGCTGCTTTGGAAGGAGTGCGTAGTTTTGTACCAACTGTGAGTACTGAAGTTGGGTCTGGATCTTCAAAAGCAGTTACGATGTATATTGTCCAGGAATCTGAGGATAAAGTTTATAATTATGGTGAGAAAATTGTGGATAATTGGGTCACTGGGGTGTTAGGAGCTGGTACGGGAGCTGGAGCTGGAGCTGGTACTGGTGGTTCTGGGTCTGGTGCTGGGGGCTCTGGGGCTAGTTCGGATTTGGGCGGGGGTACTTGGTATGCTGATATTCCTGTGAGATTTGATTGGGTTAGTTATTGGAGTGAGAGTTTGCCTGAGCAAAGTGATGAGATTTGGGAAGAATCTTCAGTGTTTAGTCAGGGGTATTTGGATGTGAATCCTGGCGGTGCTGATCAGGAGTTTGAAGTTGAGATTAGTGGAGATGAGTGTGATGGGTCTGGCTCTTCTGGTTCTGGAGCTGGTGGTTCTTCTGGTTCTGGGGGTTCTGGTTCGGATGGATTTGTACCGGATGATTTGGATGGGTCTGGGACTGGTGGGACTGGTAGGTCTTCTAGTTCGGATGGGTCTAGTTCGGATGGGTCTGGATCGCCCGAAGATGTAGCGGATGATATGGATGGTTTCGGGTGTGTAGCGCCTGGATATTTGACAATTGTTGTAACATTTGATAAAGATTCGCAGCCATTTGGGGTTGATCCTGACTATTTTACGAGATCTTGGCATGATGATTATGGGCAGGAATCCGAGACGGCGATAATTCGGCAGAGTTTGGAACATGAATCGATGATGGAAAACAGGTATGTATCGGATGGGGATAATATCATTGATAAATTGGTGATTTCGAAATTTCCGATTGGGTATATAGCTGATTCGGTTTTAACTGATTCGGTTTTAACTGAGCGCGGTTTATTTGAATTTGATTCTGATTCGGGTTCGGGGGCTGGTGGTTCGGGTTCGGATTCGGATTCTAGTTCGGATTCTGGTTCTGAGGATGGCGATGGCGCTGATGTAGTGGCTCAGAAATGCGGTGAGGTTTTTATTGAGAAATGCGCATGGTATCGGATATATGGGCCGTTTGCGAGTATTGACGAATTGAATTTAATTTCGGATACTGTGAGGAGTGAGTTGGATTCTGTTGGATTGGATTCGGGTTTTGTAGCGGATGATGATTTGGGTTCTGTTGGATTGGATTCGGGTTTGGATATGGATTCCCGCTTTCGCGGGAATGACAACAGGGATTCTGGTTTTGTAGCGGATGACAATGTGAATTCTTCGTTTTTAGAAGTTTTAAATGTGTATTACGAAACTGCACTATATCCACAAAATGGTATTTTCGAAATAGGAGGATCATTTGGAGATAAAATTGTAACGCCTAGCGAATGCGGATATTATGTTGGAGTATATTCATATGATGGTGATTCACAAGTTCAGGCGTTTAGTTCGGATTTGGATGATATTAGGCAGACATTTAATGTACCTTGTATTGCTGATCCCCCGCTTGCAATGACGGGCGTGTCTTATTATGGGGTGTTTTATATGTTACTAATATTTGGATCATTCGGATTTTATCTTATTTATAAAAAGCGATTGGCTAGTGATGCGATAATTGAAAAGTATTTTGAGTTAGAAGGAGACTGGAATTAATGATTATTTTTGGCGAGACTACGTTTTATCCCTAATTTCGGCTGATTTTAGGGGCTTTTTTTAGGGAAAAAACGTAGTCTCGGCGGATATTTTGATTGGGTAACCTGAAGAATTTATGGTAATTCTTCAGGTTGAACCTGAAAAATTTATATGAATTCTTCAGGTTGAACCTGAAAAATTTAGATTTTTGTGATATAATTGTTTTATTATGGAAATCACAAGAATAATATTTGACGATATACTAGAACATTTAAAGCCAGGAAAGGTGACAGTTCTTTATGGATCAAGGCGCACTGGTAAAACAACTATCACTGAGCAAATTACTCAGAAATACAACGACGCATGCAAAATTGTAACTATAAATGGAGATTTAAAAATACAGTACTCTTGGCTTACTTCTGAAAATTTAGATATATATAAATCTTATCTTGATGGGGTCGATTTGCTAGTAATTGACGAAGCTCAAATGTTTAATAATATTGGACATATTTTAAAAATAATAGTAGATGCTTTCCCAAACTTAAAAGTTTTAGCAACTGGGTCGTCATCATTTGAATTAGCGAATCAAATAGGTGAACCTTTAATTGGCAGAAAATGGCAATATACTCTTTATCCAATATCAATAAGTGAATTATATCAATCCAAAAATACAAAAGGTGAAATAAAAGATAATTTAGAAAATCAATTAATTTATGGTATGTATCCACAGATTTTATTAACTTCGAACAATACAGACAAATTATCTATGCTTCTTGAGATTGTAGAAGGACAACTATATAAAGATATTTTATCTTATAAAAAACTAAAGAATCCTGATTTGCTACATAGTTTACTTAAACTTCTTGCTTGGCAAATTGGAAAAGAAGTTAAAGTGCATGAACTTGCGACATCACTAAAAGTTAGTTCAGAGACGATATCATTATATTTAGATTTATTAGAAAAGGTGTTTTTAATAAGAAAAGTTAATGGGTTTAGTTCTGCAAATTTACGTAAAGAAATATCAAAAAGCTCACGCTACTATTTTGTAGATAATGGAGTTAGAAATGCAGTTATAAATAATTTTTCTGATTTGTCAAAACGAGCTGGTGATGAAATTGGAATGCTCTGGGAAAACTTTATTGTTATGGAAAGATTAAAGAATAGAGAATATTTTCATAATAGATCCAAAGATTATTTTTGGAGAACATATTCCCAGCAAGAAATAGATTTAGTAGAAGTTGTTGATGGTGAGATTAGCGCTTTTGAATTTAAATATAATTCAAAAACATCTAATAAAAATAAAATACCTTCAGAGTGGAAAAAAAATTATCCTGATGCTTCTTTTAAATTGATAGATTCTGAAAATTATTTGGAATGGTTGTTATAATTTTATCAATCTAGTGTTATCTGTTTAGTGTTTCGGCGATTTCGCGGGCGCTTTTTATTGTATCTAATAAATCTGCATTTATATTGAATTCGGTTTTTTCATTATATTTATTTTGAATAGCGGTTTGTATCAAAAACTCCGCGATATCAGGATTTTTTGGAATAATTGGTCCGTGTAGATATGAGCCGATTACATTGTTTTTCATAGCACCCTCTTCAGAGTCAGAACCATTATTTCCGCCTTCTGCGAATTTGATATTTCCGAGAGGTTTTGTAGCGGGATCAAGAATATGAGTTTTGCCGCTGTGATTTTCAAAACCGTAAATTGGTTTTGTTGAAATATTAGGATTTGGATTTGTGATAATTTGGTTTCCAATAATGCGCGTATCCCCCGCGATTGTTTCAACATCTAATAAGCCAATTCCTTTAATTATCTTTTTTTCGGAAGTTACAAATCTGGTACCAAAAAGTTGATAAAGTCCACAAATCATTAGCATAGGAACATTGTCGGTAGCAAGTTCTTGAAGGTGAACTTTTATATTTTGAAGATCCTCTTCAACTGCGCATTGCGAAGAATCTTGCCCTCCCCCGCCGAGAATTATATCAGGTTTAGAATTTTGGTCTTTCATAAAAACCGAGAAATCATCACCGAGATTATAGAAAACTTTATTGACATTTATTCCAGATTGCTCAGCATAAAATGAGAGAAAATCAAGGTTGCCCATATCACCGTATATATTCATAATTTCTGGATATAGCATTAAGATATTTAGTGATTTCATAATATATGCTCCACATCTGTATGTTTGCTTAGTAGTGCGCGTGTTTTTAGAAGCGCTGTATATGTGCAAAAAATTTGATAATTATCTGGCTGTTTATTTGATACAATTTGATCGACAATATTTTGAATACTTTCATCGATATTATTAATTTGTATGTTTTGTGATTTTAATTTTAATGCAAGATCATAAGCGCGTTTTCCAGAGACTGCTTCTACATTTAATATGTTACTATAATCGACATCCCAGAGCCAACTTACATCGCGTCCATCGGCATAATCGTCGTTTATGATATATATCACTTTTGAGTTTTTTGATGCGATTGTTTTTAATGATGAATTGAAACCTGCTGGGTTTTTTACTAAGTTAAGATAGATCTCTGAATCGTTTATTGTGATTTTTTCACCGCGACCAAATGCTGGTTTTATCATTTCAAGAGTTTTTATAGATTTTTGAGCATCGAATTTTGAGTCTAATATTTTTGAAACTATGCTGAGAGCTGCAGCGGAATTTAGCGCGTTATGAGCACCGAGAAGTTGGAGTTTTGCATTATAAGAATTGGATTGATACTCGAATGTTGCTATAGAGTTTTTGTAGTTTTGTAGTTGGAAAATATTTTGGGTTTTTGAATTAGAATTGGAATTTGTTTTTGAATCAGAATGTAGCGAAGAATCATCTGGAAAAAAACTTTGCATATTATCTGAGAATCCAAAATGCAAATCTGAAAATTCAGTTATTAATGGATCGTTAGAGTTTATAACTACCACTCCTCCATTTTCAGTTGTAATTTTCGCAAACTTTTCTAGTAATTTTGCAGTATAGTTTATCTCGCCAAAACGGTCTAATTGATCTCTGAAAACATTTAATAAAAGTAGATAATTCGGTGCAACTTTTTCGACAAGTTTTATGCCATGTGCTTCATCTAATTCTAAGACAGCAATATCAAATGA
Organism: Bifidobacteriaceae bacterium; assembly: GCA_031260825.1. GTDB lineage: Bacteria > Actinomycetota > Actinomycetes > Actinomycetales > Bifidobacteriaceae > JAISKS01. The sequence continues at coordinate 4,227 of JAISKS010000096.1, read as the reverse complement.
TTTTGTACCACTAGATAAATACTCACTAATTACGCCTCTTGAAAAATTAGATCCTGTTTTATTCGTGAAAACTCGTAGGCCATAATCTTGCAATAATTCTGTTACAATTTTGGAAGTTGTCGTTTTGCCGTTTGTACCTGTAACAACTAAAACTCCATATGGTAAATCAGAAAGTACGCGCTGAAGATATGTTGGGCAAATTTTTTCTACAACTAATCCTGGAAATGCAGAGCCGCCAAAGTGAAAAAGTTTACAGAAAAAAACTACAGTTTTCCCGATAAACTCCGCGAGTATTTGCATTATTTCTGTAACATATTAAATGTCTAAAAATCTCACGTCTTTTGCGTTATGCGAAATAAATTTTCGGCGTGCCTCAACATCTTCGCCCATAAGCATTGAAAAAGTTAGATCGGCAGCAGCTGCATCTTCGAGATTAACTTGAAGAAGAGTACGAGTTTCAGGTGCCATAGTTGTTTCCCAAAGTTCCTGATAATTCATTTCTCCAAGACCTTTATAGCGCTGAACGCCTTCTTTTGGAAGCTTCCAACCTGACTGCTCACCAGCTGCAAGAGCCTCATCGCGGCCTTCATCTGAATAAACATAATCATGAGGATGAGTGGACCATTTGATACGATAAAGTGGTGGTTGAGCCAAATAAACATAGCCAAGTTCGATAAGCGGTTTCATATATCTGAACAAAAATGTTAGAAGTAATGTGCAAATATGCGCGCCGTCCACGTCAGCATCGGCCATCAAAACGATTTTGTGATAGCGAGCTTTTTCGGCATCGAAGTTTGGACCAATTCCTGTACCAATTGCGGAAATAAGTGTTTGAATAGTTTCAGAAGAAAGCGCACGAGCAGGAGATACTTTTTCGATATTTAGGATCTTACCGCGAAGTGGCATAATCGCCTGATTGAAAGGGTTACGACCCTGAACAGCAGAACCGCCCGCTGAGTCTCCCTCCACTATGAAAATTTCTGCAAGCGCCGCATCTTTTGTTTGGCAATCGCGAAGTTTATCAGGCATACCTGCTGATTCAAAAACTGATTTACGCTGAGTAGCTTCTTTTGCTCTCTTTGCAGCAATACGTCCTTGAGCAGCATTTTGTCCTTTTTTGACAATTATTTTTGCCTCATCAGGATTCTCGCCAAGCCATTCTGTAAATCTCTCATAGAAAGATTTTTGTACAAAAGTTCTAGCTTCAGTATTACCAAGTTTAGTTTTTGTCTGACCTTCAAATTGAGGATTTGTAAGTTTAATTGAAAGCACAGCAGTAAGACCTTCGCGAACATCCTCTCCTTGAAGATTCTCATCTTTGTCCTTGAATAGTCCCTTATCACGGGCATAACGGTTGATCGCAGAAGTTAGAGCAGTTCTAAAACCTTCCTCATGTGTACCACCTTCAGTTGTCGTAATTGTATTTGCGAATGACCAAATTTGTTCATTATAAGAGCCAGTCCATTGAAGGGCAAGTTCATAAGTCATAGTTGTTTGTTTAGATTGTTTGCCATTTTCATCAAGCACAGGATTTCCGTTATCATCAATAACATCAACCAAATAATCACCTTCGAAATAAATAATTGTAGGATGTAAATGCTCGATTTTCTTAGTTTTATTTAGAGTTTTTACATAGTCAATTAGACCAGATACATAGCGGTACATAACTGTTAAATCGCCAGCTTTATTTACATGAAGAAGATTTAGTGGACGCTCGCCATTTTTAATTTCTGCATTTTGAGCTTCTGTTAATTCTGATGAATCTTCGCTGTCAAAAGTTTTGCGAGAATCAGTAATTGTGATTGTGATTCCTTTATTCAAAAATGCTGTTTGACGGAAACGAGTTCGAAGAGTTTCAAAATCATATTCTACAGTTTCGAAAATTTTGTCATCAGCATAAAATACGATTGTTGTACCTGTAATATCTTCATCAATTTTTTCGCCTTGTTGTAGTTCTCCAGATGCTTCGCCATCAATAAATTCTTGTTTCCAAACATAACCTTGACGTTTTACTTCAGCTGTTACACGAGTAGAAAGAGCATTCACTACAGATATACCAACGCCGTGTAGACCACCAGAAACCGCATATCCGCCGCCGCCAAATTTTCCACCAGCATGAAGAACTGTGAAAACTGTATCAAGAGCTGAAAGTCCAGAATCCATTTTATCAACAGGAATTCCGCGACCATTATCTGTAACTCGAACTCCGCCATCAGACTGTAGCTCTATATCAATATGTGTAGCAAAACCTGCAAGTGCCTCATCAACAGAGTTATCGACAACTTCGTAAACTAAATGATGTAAACCGCGTGGACCAGTTGAACCAATATACATACCAGGGCGAAGGCGAACAGCTTCTAGGCCTTCAAGAACTTGAATATTCGCTGCGCCATAATCAGCATCTGGTGCCTCAATATGTGTAACAGATTCGTTTAAAATTTCGTTATTTTCTTCAGAATTATTTGGTGTTTTATCAGAGTTAGTCATATATATATTATATCATATATATTGGGTAAAAATTGGATTATAATGCGAATAATTTTTGGGTGGGCAATATACCGATTTTGAACATTTTAGGGGTTTTTGGGGTGTAAAATATTCAAAATCGGTATATTGCCCCCTGTTTATTTTCGCGAGTATATGTTTTTTCGACTATAAAGGGGTGTTTTTAGCGCTTTATAGTCGAAAAAACATATACTCGCGGGGAGAGAAAGAGATTTGGGTGTTCGAAATTATTTATTTTCAAGTGGGTTATAATACAAAATAATTGTGCGACCGATTGTTAGCACATTACCATTGATTAAACGAGCAGCAGGTACTTTATTTCCCTCAATATACATTCCATTTGTTGAACCTAAATCTTTTACGATTGTACCAGATGTAGTTAATTCGAATGCAATATGTTTACGAGAAATGCCTGTATCTTTAATTTGAATTGTAGCTTCAGATCCACGTCCAACAACAGTTTTGCCCAGTTTTAATGGGTAAATTTGACCATTGATTTTTAAATGAGGACCATTTAAATCTGCTTTTGCAATAGCTGATACAGATCTATTAGGATTTTGAGATGTAGCATTTCCAGCGTTTCTAGCTGAGTGATTTGCTTGGTTGTTTGCTTGATTGGCTGCATTCGCAAGACCTGCGCCAGCTGCAGCGCCAACTGCGGCACCAGCAAGACCTGCGCCTAATCCAGCAGAAGCTTTATTTTTCTCAGCGTTTAGAGCTTGACCGGCAACATTAGCAGCAGCATTAGCAGCGCCATTAGCAAAATTTCCAGCAGCATTTATATTTGATTTAGCGGAACTATCACCAAAGATTGAATCTGATTTCTTATCTGATTTATTATCTCCGATTTCTGGAAGGTTTTCATCATATAAATCATAATTAGGATCAATAACTTTAAGTCCTCTTGACATTGTTTGAGATTTTAATTCCTCATATTTTTCATCAAAATTAGGATCATCAAAAATTGAATTACTATTAGAATTAAATCCTGGGAATTTATTTGAATCAATACTTGCTAAATCATCTGCAGGTTTTGCGATTGCATATTCGCCGCTTTCGTCATATTCTATATCAGCAGAATATCCTAAATCAGGTTCATCGTTTAGTAATGATGTTTTTGTGAATGAATCTCCAGAGCGATCTTGAACATCCGCTTCGATTTCCATTGTACCAACTGAAGCATCAAATTCTTCAACAAATGTTACAACAATTGCCTGAGAAGTATTATATCCGCGCTCTTCTTTGAAATTCTTTAAATCTGCGGCAAGTTCATCAGCAAATTCAGAAGCACCAAGTTCTTCGACTTGATCAAAATCTTCTGTTGAAATTTTTACACGATAAAAATGTGGTACAAAAGGCTGGTCATGGTTGACTATTACAACGCATTCTTCCATCTTTTGACGTAACTGATCGACATAATCTTCTGGATCCAATTTGATAGAGTTTCTACCAAAAATTTTGCCAAAAAAGTTTCCTATGCCGTTTTCCATATTGTTAAATAAACCCATAGATATATTATACTATAAAAATTTACTATGAGTTTTGTTTTTTTAATGTATTTACAAAAAAATTACAATTGAGATGATTTAGGCTTTAAATACTGTCATTAATGGCAAATTAGTACTTTATAATATGCCGTTAACAACAGTAATCAAATTATTCTTTAGTATTGATTTAGTAAAGTGGAAACTTATCAGTAAGAACTTTTACACGCTGTTTGAG
>JAISKS010000083.1 GCA_031260825.1 Bifidobacteriaceae bacterium | reverse complement strand
CGCCCCCGTTGCCAAAAATATTATATTGTCCACCTAATCCTTTAGGTGAATAAGGATTTATAATAGTTTCAATTGTTGTATGATCTGGCTGAGAAAAGAAAAATGAAGAACCATTGGGTACTATTACTGCTCTATGGTTTAAATCATTGTCATTTCCATCAAAATTTAATGAGTTCGCATCCCAAGCGGTTGTAGACCAACGATTTTGTGGGTCTGAAGCGTTTGTCCAAACTCCTTGTGTTATGCAGGTTCCAAGGCGAGTAATAGTTATATTCGTATTGTCTCCTCGTTTACAAAGTTTTCCATCGCTTGCACCTGTTGTATCAGCCAAATTTTTCCAAACACTGGTGGTTGTTGAATGATATTCGTCGCCTAATCCTACATTGTTTATTGCATCAAACTGTGCTACAAGATGACCGCCATTTGTTGTCGCACTTCCATCAGCACCCACATAGGCGTTTGTAGGGGCATATGGAAATCCAGAGCCTGAAATTAATATTGTATTAGATCCCGATGTCGGACCATATGTTGGGAAAACTGCGTCAGTAGTCTTAATACAGAATTCAACTGATCCAGCCTGAGTTGGAGTTTGACATGTTTGGCCAGCGGCTTGAGAATTTATGTTGTTTTTGATTTGGTTGATTGCTGCGTATGAGGCAGGAATCGCTGCGAGTAGGATGATTATTGCAAGTGATATTTTGAAGATATTATTATTATTTAGATTCATATATATATTGTATCACAAAAAAAAACGATTTTTTTTGTTGTTTTTGGTAGTATGGGTCATTCCTGCTTAGTCTGTCATTCCCGTACGCACTGTCATTCCCATGAAAATGGGAATCTAGCCTGTCATTCCCGCTGTCATTCCTGCGAAAGCAGGAATCTAGCCTGTCATTCCTGCTGTCATTCCTGCGAAAGCAGGAATCCAACAAAAAGTGGGGCAATATACCGATTTTGAACTTTTTACCCCTAAAAACACCCTAAAATGTTCAAAATCGGTATATTGCCAATGTTTTTTCAAGAGTATATGTTTTTTAGACGATAATGTGGTGTTTTTAGTACTTTATCGTCGAAAAAAACCCAATTAGATTTGCTAATCTCAGAATATAACTGGTATAATAATATATACCAATTTTTTATACAAAGGATTATATGTCTTCTCACATTAAACTATCATCAATTAGATTAATTTCAATATTACTTATCTTATCATTTTTAATAGTTGTAATAAGCCCATCTAACACCACTATAAACGCTGATGAAATATCTGAAATAGAAGATCTGAGTGATGAAGAATTTGATGAATATTATCAGCAGTACTTAAAACTTTTCGAAGAGAGTATAGAGCAACAAAATACAGAAGAAATTGAAATTAATAATATATTGGAAAATAGTCCTGATTTTATTGATTCTAATAATGATGGTATTTTTGATACAGCAGAAACATATTTAGAGCAAATAGTTTTTGAAGATATAGACGGTGAGAATGCTTATTTTGCAACAATTGAAAAACCAGCACCAGAGCAAACAGATGAAACAACAGAAAATTTAGCGCCTGATCAAATAGATGAAATACTCAAAAAGCCTTTGCAGAGTAATTTTATACAGAATAATCCAACAAAATCTAAATCAACTAGGGGCTCAAATGGACATTTGTATGCGCTTTTTGATGAACTAAAAAAAGATGGTTTTGGATATAACTGGGATGAAGCTCAGAATATTTGCGAAACCAACGTTGTAAATGACTCAAAAGGTCATCTTGCTTCAATTACATCAAGTCAAATTCAAAATGATATCAATAAGCTATTAGACTCTGCGGATTTGGATATATATTGGACTGGCGCAGATAAATCATCTGATAATTGGAGTTCTGAATGGGAATGGTTTTATGAATCAGATTTAAGTCTTACAAAAAAATGGGATGCTTATGATAAATTTAAATTTACTAATTGGGCAGAGGGACAACCTGGAAGTGATTATTTTGCACCTAGAAAAATCTTAATATATGCAAAAGACATGCATATAAAACATTGGAATAATTTTGGAAATGTTGCAGATGATTTATATGCATATAAAGGTCAATGGAATGATTTCTTTGCAGACAAGACAGATGTGTTTGGAGATAATATCGGTGCGCTTTGCGAGTGGGATGATGGAATAATTGTCATAAATTCTAAACATAATCTTGATGACCCCAATTACGATCTATGGAAATATTTAGATGCTTTAGATGTGGCGGGTAGAGATTTTAATAAACAATTGTCTATTTGGCTTCCTATGTTTTCAGAAATAGATATAAACTATGATATAATAAAATATCTTAGAAATATTAAATACTCTAACACAGTCAAAGAAGGTGCTGAATGGATGACCTTATTTGGAATACAAAATGTTATATTTAACAAGTATATTGATATTAGGACATTTACAAATAAAATACCAAAACCACCAACTGAAACAATAGACCAGATAGAAAAAATTCCAGTATACTATGATGCAAATACGAATAAAACCTATGATTTGTCTCATTTATCAGCTGCAATAAATGGTTATATGAAATATGGAATGCCTACTGATAAGTTTAATCCTAATCTGGGAGATTTTGCAGGATGGGCTGGTGATTTATTAACACTAGGACTTGATTATAAAAATTGCGAGTATATGAAAATTGAAAATGCTAATAATTTAGAAAATAATTGGATACCATCAATTTACTGGGAATTAGGTGATAGTTGGAAACTTAACAACTGCAATGATTCTACAAAATTTGCTAATGAATATTTTGGATTTAAATCAAATAAACATAATGAAAATTTATATTCATTTTCTTGGCCAGATTTAGTAGAAGATATTGATGCTATAAATTTAACATATAAATATAATATTAATAAATATAATGATGATTATAGTTTTTCAAAAATACTTCAAGAATATTTAGATTCGCTAAAAGACTCAAATAGATTTAAAATTGCAAAAGAATATAGATTCAAAGATTATAGTAATCAGGAAATAAATGATTTATTTGGTAATGTGTATATGTATAATTCGACAGAAAATATTTTGAAATTAATAAAAACTGGAATTTCTGGTATAAAATTAAAAGAATACAAAGATGTAGCTGGCGTCATGTGGCATTTTAATCTAATTCCAGATATTATAAAAAAGAATATTTCTAAATCAGATTTAAAAAAATTAGAAAAAACACATTTAACTATTAATGATATTAGTTTAATATCCGCAGAAAGTACTAATGTATTTTTGCAACTTAGTAAATAATTATGAAAAAAGTTTTAATAAAAGTATCTTGGTTCATTTATATAATTTTAGTTATATATATACTGCTTTGTATTTCTCAATTCGCATTTGGAGAGTTACGCGAATTTACTGAAGCAGACCTCCCGCCATTTTATAACCCCTTTTTCCTTATAGTATATATGTGGTTTAAATTTCCTATTTCTTATTCAACAATAATGTTTTTATGGATAAATCCTATTTTGTTATTATTGTATAATATCATATTTACTGGAATATTAAAAAAAACAAATGAAATTTTTATACATAAAAAACAAAAAAAATTAAAAACACTCAGAATTCATCGAATTATCATTGTTTTAACATTTTTGCTAATGTTTTTATTGATAGTATTTTTAATTTGCATTGTTACTTTTGGTAATCAAAATAGCTGGCTTTTGTAATTGCCCTGTGTGTCATTCTCACGCTTGCCTGTCATTCCCGTGAAAACGGGAATCTAGCGAAAGCAGGATTTCATGAAAACCGTGTCATCCCTGCGTGTCATTCCCATGAAAATGCAAATCCGCCCCTAAACCCCGCGAGTATATGTTTTTTCGACTATAAAGCACTCAAAATACCACATTATCGTCGAAAAAAACATATACTCGTGAAAAAAACACCCTATTGTAGTCGAAAAAACATATACTCGCGAAAAAAAACATGGGCAATATACCGATTTTGAACATTTTACCCCTAAAAACACCCTAAAATGTACAAAATCGGTATATTGCCCACCCAAAAATTACCCAGCAACCGACTCCGTAGCTGTCATTCCCAAATCAAGTTCATTAATATCATTAGACAAATCGAGCATCGCTTGGCTGATTTTAATTTCATCGAGACTTGACTCATTTATTTGTTGCGCAGTTTTCAGAACATTATCTTTGAAATCTTCAAGTATTTTTACGATATCACCTTTTGCCTCTTCTGGGTTTTTCACAATATCAGGATTAATATCAATATCTCGATATTTCATCAAAAGCGTATTCACATCCTTAATTTTCGAATTAAATTCTATCAAAGAATATTTATCTTCAATGCCAGGATTATCGCAAACATCGAGCAAAGTCGCATAGTTTTTTTGCATACTAAACATTAAATCTTCTAAACCAGCAATATATCTTAAAGGTTCAAACTTGTAAAATTTGTTACCAATTGGTCGATAAAATTGAGGTACTTTTATTTTATCGCCATAATCAGGATACAATTGTGGCTGTATATCTGGGGCAAGCGCAGCAGCTGCCTCGAATGCTAATGCTAATTTTTCAGATTCGTATTTGTTAACATCAATATCCGTACCATTTGACGTTGCGTTGCCTTTCAAATAAGCATCTGCAATAGCAGCAGTAGGACTAAGTGGTTTATCGGCAGTACCTGTACTTTTGGCATCTTTGCCATTAGCTGGAATGGTTGAAAGAGATGGCATGGATGAATTGGCTGAACCGGAAATAGTAGCGGAACCAACAGGAGGCGTAACTGCGTGAACTTTTAAATCATGTTTGTCAAGATTTCCGCGTTGTATTTGGGCGTATATCGGCTCGACAATTGAAGCGATTGCAGAATATCCTGCAAATCCAAGCCATGCGACAGGCGTAACGCCAACGCAAAATAGTCCAATATTTCCAAAGACTCCATATCGAGAAAACCAGTTTTTTAACGAATTTGCTTTGTTTACAATCGCTACATCGTGAAATTGTAGTTTAGAATAA
>JAISKS010000022.1 GCA_031260825.1 Bifidobacteriaceae bacterium | reverse complement strand
TTGTGACATCTGAACATCATAAATGGTCTGAAATCATAAATATTTATCAAAATGTAATTAATTTAAAAGTAAAATATACTAGTCTAGAGATGTTTCTTCAAAAAATATATTCTCATGGTGTATATCAGGTAAATTATGATAGAGCCTTTGATAGAATATTAGACAATTCAAAAATATTGAAGGCAACAAGCCTAACTCAAAATGATTTTATAAAGCTCCAACATGGATTAACTCAAGAAATAAATGAGTTTATTAAGCATCCAGAATATCAATATATAAACGAAGATTTAAATAATAAAATGGATGTATTCACAGAATCATTTTTAAAAAAAATTAAACCACGAACTAGAATTATAAAACTAAAAAACAAAATACACAATACATTTAATAAAAACTAAAGTATTCAACACCCTCAAACCCTCTCAATATTCCATCACCTAATAAAATAATGTACCACCTCCAAAATTAATATATAATATATATATGAAAAACGTTTTAATTATCGGTGGCGGTCCTGCAGGTCTTACACTTGCATATGAAATTCTTACAAATCCCCAAACAAAACATCTTCATCCAATTGTTTTAGAAGCTACAGATAAAATCGGTGGAATTAGCCAAACAGCCAATTTTGATGGCAATAGAATTGACATTGGAGGGCATCGTTTTTTCTCAAAATCTGATGAAGTAATGGCTTGGTGGAATAATATTTTGCCTGTTGAAAAGACTCCTGAATCAGAAGCTTTTTTAGCCAAATATCCTAATACTGCAGCTCAGGATAATCCAGATGCTACAAATCCTGAAAAAACTGATGATGTGATGCTTGTTAGAAATAGACTTTCGCGCATTTATTATGGTCGAAAGTTTTATGATTATCCTGTAAGTTTATCCATGAAAACTCTTACAAATTTAGGATTCATAAAAACTATAAAAATCGGATTTTCTTATATTGCGACAAAATTTCATAAAGTACCTGAAGAATACTTAGAAGGGTTTTATGTAAACCGTTTTGGGCGAGAACTTTATAATACATTTTTCCGCGATTATACCGAAAAACTTTGGGGAATTTCGCCTGATAAAATCGACAGTTCTTGGGGTGCTCAAAGAGTAAAAGGTCTTTCTCTTAGAGCTGTACTCGCAAATGCGCTTAGTCCGAATAAAGCAGCTGATCTTACTGATAAAAATGTTGAAACTTCACTTATAGAGGCGTTTTTATATCCTAAATTAGGGCCAGGTCATCTTTGGGAAACAGTAGCGAAAAAAATTGAAGAGCTTGGTGGGGAAGTTAGACTTGATTCAAGAGTTACGCAAATCTCCGAAACTTCTGCCAAAACAGATACATTTAATGATATTAATTTAAACGAAATTGGTGCTGACGGATCTAGTTCAATCAAACGATTATCATCTGTTAAATTAGCTGATGGTGAAAATATAAATGGCGAATATGTTGTATCAACTTTGCCTGTCAATGAGCTTATACATTCGATGAAATCAGGCGGAGTGCATGTACCTGAGAATATTTCTAAAGTTGCAGATGGGCTTCCATTTAGAGATTTTATCACTGTCGGAATTCTTGCAGATGAGCTTAAAGTAAAAAATGAAACTACCCATAAAACAGTTAATAATATTATCCCAGATAATTGGATTTATATTCAAGAACCTGATGTAAAAGTTTGCCGTTTGCAGATTTTTAATAATTGGTCACCTTATCTAATTGCTCCTGAAAATAAGAATAAAACGTGGATTGGTATGGAATATGTTGTATCTGAAAAAGACGATATTTGGAAATTATCTGAACAGGAAATGTCTGATTATGCCATAAAAGAACTAGAAAAAATAGGGATTTTAGACCATAATAAAGTTGCGCATACGCATGTGTTACATATGAAAAAAACATATCCTGCATATTTTGGTACATACCCTGATTTTGAAAAAGTCAAAGAATACACACTTGAATTTGAGAACCTATTTTTAATTGGTCGCAACGGTCAGCATAGATATAATAATATGGATCATTCGATGCTCACTGCAATTCGAGCAAGTGAAATCATAGCAAAAGCCGAAAAAGCCCTAATGAAAACAGACGAAAATTATGAAGAAGATAGTTTCACCGAAATTTTATTTAATAAAAAATCAGTATGGGAAGTAAATACTGAACAGGAGTATCATGAAAACAAATAATGAAAATGCCAGCACAAATTCAAAGCCTAAAATTAAGAAAATTCCTAAGAAAAATAATTTAGAAATTATCAAAAAATCTCTTAAGAGCGGGTCTAAACATCATAAATCTGAAGCAAAAGTTGCAGTGCTAATTCCTTGTTATAATGAGGAAGTGACGATTTATAAAGTTATAACTGATTATAAAGAGGCTCTTAAAGATTTCAAAAATCTTACAATTTACGTGTTTGATAATAATTCTAGCGACGATACTATTGCGCTTGCGAAAAAGGCTGGAGCTACTGTATATACTGAGGAACTTCAAGGTAAGGGCAATGTGATTCGCCAGATGTTTAGAACAGTGCAGGCGGATGCGTATTTGATGATTGATGGCGACGACACTTATGACGCTAAAGATGCAAAAACGATGATTGATTATGTGCTTGATGAACATTATGATATGGTGATCGGCGATAGACTTTCTGGTGCCTACTTTACTGAGAATAAGCGTGCATTTCATAATTTTGGAAATGTGCTGGTACAAAAACTGATAAATACGCTTTTTGCCAAAAAACATGTGAATGATATTATGACCGGAATGCGTGCGTTTAGCTATGGCTTTGTGAAAACATTTCCTGTGCTTTCTGATGGTTTTCAGGTTGAAACTGAGATGACAATTCATGCACTTGATAAAGATATGCGATTAAAAGAAGTCACTATTGAATATCGCGATAGACCTGATGGTAGCGAGTCAAAACTCAATACTGTTAATGATGGAATCAAAGTTCTTTGGACTATTTTTGACTTAATTCGCGAATATAAACCTCTAGGATTTTTCACATTTATAGCTGCTCTATTTGAGATTATTGGTCTAGGACTTTTTGCAAGACCAATGATTGAGTTTGTAAACACTGGGCTTGTGACACATTTCCCAACGCTTATCGTATCTGTGCTTTTCATAATTGTCGGAATTCAATTTCAAGTTACTGCATATTCGCTTGATCTTACATGCAAAAAACATCGTCAATTATTTGAAACAAATCTGAATATCATTAATTCCACTAAACACTAATAGAAATCAATAAGACTTTACAAAAAAGGGTCTTTTATGTAAAGTGTCACTTTGCAAAAAAGGGTGTTTTATGTAAAGTGTGACTTTGCAAAAAAGACCCTTTTATGTAACATCTGTGTTATAATCTATTTATGAAATGGAGTTATTATGGTAAATAGAGAGATATATCCCGCGCTATCTAAAGAGATCACAACAAAAGAAATCCTAGTATTAACAGGCCCTAGACAGGTTGGTAAAACTACGGCTGTGAGATGGCTAATTAATAATGTAAAAAATTCTATATATATTGACCTAACCTTGGCTAGTGCAAGAGAGCTTTTTGTTCATAAAGATTATAATAATATAATACTTTCTTTAGAAAATGAGGGATTAAACTTTGGAAAACATGTAACTATAGCAATCGACGAAATTCAATATGTAAAAAACTTACCTGAAATCGTAAAATATTTATATGATAATTATGACATTAAGTTTATATTAACAGGATCAAGCGCTTATTATCTAAAAAATCATTTCAATGAATCTTTAGCTGGACGAAAGCTAATTTATGAATTGGTTCAAGACCAGTTTAGTGTCTTGAATCCCTTTCATTTTTTAATATTTTTGTTTCATTTTTTAAATTCATAATACTATTATATCACAAAAAAAACGATTTTTTTCATATTTTTTT
>JAISKS010000020.1 GCA_031260825.1 Bifidobacteriaceae bacterium | reverse complement strand
AATCATCGGTGTAATTAATCCTGGTGGAATTCGCGCAAATATTACTCCAAAAGCAGATGGTACAATCACTTATGGAGATGTCGCAACAACAACTCCTTTTGCAAACGAAATGTATATTGCAACCGTGACAGGTGCTAAACTTAGACTTGCCTTAGAACAACAATGGCAAGCACAAGTTGATAATGAAAACACTGAATGCCCTACATATATTGCTGATGGTAATGCTTGCTATAAAACACCTACACGTGCTCGATTAAAACTAGGCATCTCTGAAAATGTAACATATACATATGATGAAGATCTAGTCATTGATCCACTTGGCAATACTGTATGCAGATGGCAAAAAACATATCAAGGCGGCGATTCAAAAACTGTTGTTGCAGCTGAACAATGCACACATATTGTAGATATATTTGTTGATGGCAAAAAAATTGCTGATAATGACACTTTCACATTAGTTTCTAATAAATTCCTCCTTCCAGACGGTGGCGATAATTTCTTCGCATTCAAAGATGCTAATGAGTCTTCAGATTCTGATGGTGTTTATAACGTTGTAAACACTGGTAAAAACGACCTAGAAGCATTAGTTGATTATTTCAAAGCTCACCCAGTTATCACAACTCCTGATGTTGGACGTTCAATTAATACACGTTATAATATTAAAGATATGCTACAAATCGATTTCGGTACATCAAATCCTTTTGTTGCGACTGAAGGCGTTCATTTCACTGTTAAAGGCTCAAACGCTCTTCTTAAGAATCGCACAATTACTGTAAATGCACATTCAGAAACAACAAATATTGATCAGTTCTTAACACTTGGTGAGACTTCTGTTAATAATGAATATGAAGTACCTGCACTTCCTGCTGGCAATCATAATATCACAGTTGGACTTTCAGGAATTGGTCAAGTTAATTTCCCAATAACTGTACCAGATAATAATGGTCCGCTTTCAGAAACAGGTATTTCGATTTTAGCTGGCTTAATTGTAGTTGTTGCATTGCTATTAGTTGTAGCATCTATAAATCTTAAGAAAAAGAAAGAGGCTAATTTAAATACTGTAGCTACTGATGAAAATAAAGAATAAGAATAGGAATTAATTATGACACAAATGACACCAAAAGAATACAAAGAATGGATTAGACGCGCCCACGATGAAAAGTTCGCGCTTGCTGCTGTAAATGTTAGCGATAGTAATACTGCGATTGCTGCTGTGAAAGCATTTGAAGAACTAAATTCTCCTGGAATTATTCAAATCACATCTGGTTCAGCAAAACATAATTCTATTAATGAAGATCTTGTTGAGGGCTCATTTAATTTAGCTGAGTTTTTACAATCACTAATTATGGAAGCTGAAGTTCCTCTTGCTCTTCACACTGATCACTGCCATGCAGAGCTTTTAGAAGAATGGTTAAAGCCTCTTGTTGAGCTACAAGCTGAAGTTGTTGAGGCTAATTTAGAGGCTGCTAATGAAGAAGGTCTTAGTGAACTTCCAGAGGATTTCTACAAATATTCACCTGCATATACTTGGAATTCAAATATGTTCGACGGATCTCATATCGACCTTGATGCGAATATCGAAAAAAGTGTTCAAATGGCAAATTTATGCGCTGCAGCTCATTCAATGCTTGAATGTGAACTTGGTACATGGGGCGGTAGCGAAGATGGCGTAAGCGATGACAGTTCATACACTAGCGTAGAAGATGTAGTGAAAATGGATTCAGCGCTTGCAGAAATCGGTCTAAAATCTGAGGATTATTTATTGGCTGTAGCATTTGGAAACGCACATGGAATGGCTAAAAAAGCTAATTTAAAACCAGAAATTTTGCGTGATATAAATGAGGCTACTGGCAAAGAATTTAACTTTGTTTTCCATGGTACATCAGGAAGCGATCCAGCTGTGATTCGTCAAGCAATTGAATATGGCGTTGTGAAAGTGAATTTAGATTCACAATTCCAATTCGCTTATAGTGGCGGTATGGCTTCTGTAATCGCTGATAATGTTGATTTAGTTCGTGATTCTGCTAAGGGCAAAAAATTCTACGATCCACGCGTTGGTTCAAAAGCAGCCCGCGTTGCGATGACTGAGTCTGTTAAGGAATATATCGAGATTTTAGGCTCTGCGAATAAAGCTGATTAAGTATAACTTCCCTTTCCGTATGGTACATATCTGGGGGATTTAGCTTCTGCTTAACTGAGTAATTTTTATGAAAAAAATAACAAATCAATTCACATTCAACCGCAACCTATTAATTCCAACAGGCCGTGTATACGGGGGGCAACTTGTCGCTCAATCCATCCGCGCTGCAAAGCTTTTCATTGATTCTGAAGGTTTGGACGATCAAAGTAAGCTTTCTGGACTCGTCGGTGGCGTAACGTATATTTCTACAAATTTCGTCACAGGCGGAAAACTTGATCAGCCTGTTATTTATAATTGTGAGCTTGTAAAGGTCGGAAAACATTATATTAATTTAAATATTACAGCGTCGCAGGCTAGTCATTCCCATGAAAATGGGAATCCACAATCAAATGCCTGTCATTCCCATGAAAATGGGAATCTAAATTCAAATCAGACCATCTTATGCCAAAGCGTACTCACAATTGCTACTGCAATTATGGTACCAGAACATACAGACGGAAAAGATCAGTACCCTGATTTGCATAATCCTCATAGTGTACCGGCTACCGTACCTAATGCTACTCCAACCTTCTCAATCGAGATTCCCCCATACACAAAAGTCCCATCCTCACTAGAGACGCTCGGTCCATTAGGCGCGAAGATCCCACCAATACAGGCGTGGATAGACACTGCTGTTTTTGCGCAACATTCAGTGCTTCCAGATGTCATTTTGGCACCTGTACCACTTACAAAAAACAGTGCACTACTTAATAATGCAGATTCTTGCGCGCATTCAAAGACTGTTGAAAATTTCATTTACGCGATACCGAATGAGAAATTTGAAAGGGTAATATCAAAGGTAATTACATCTGAATATAAAACGCCTAACGCTGATGATTCATCTGAAAAAATTTCAAATTCGGATCCATTAACTATCAGCGAATTTACGCATTTCGCGATTGACCAAGCGATGTTACTACCTATATTTCGCGCGAAAGAACTATTTTTATTCGACTTAAGTTTGCGTTATACAACAATGAATCATACCGCTAGAATGTATGCTTATCCGCCGATTGAAATTATAAAAAACGGACTTTTCATTCATGGCAAATATGAGTCTTTTGCCTTTAATAGAGGCCTCGCAACTGCCGATATTTATACTGTTACTGACGATGGACTTCCAGGTGAATTATTCGCCAAAGCCTCGCAAGAGCTTTATATTAAGAAAAAATCCTAATATTTATATACTCGTGTGTAAAAACCATGGGCAATATACCGATTTTGAACATTTTACCCCTAAAAAATACCCTAAAATGTTCAAAATCGGTATATTGCCCCCCGAAAACCTAAAGTCAGATTAAATCAATAATCTACTGGGAAAGTATGATAGAATAGCATTATGAGAATAGGATTTGGTACAGATACACACGCATTCGCAGCGCTTGACGATGATACTTTTGTTCAAAATTTAGGCTGCCTTGGCTTTAAAATGCCAGTGAAAATTCTTGCAAATTCCGATGGAGATGTCGTAGTGCATTCAATTATTGACGCTTTGCTTTCTGGCGCACGCTCGATAAATGCTGAGATGAATCAGCTTCCTCCAACGATTGGTGGATTTTTTGATGAAGAAGATTATTGCGCAGAAGCGATGCTTTCTGGAATAACCGAAATGAATATTAATCCCGAACTTACTGGTGAACCTATGCTAAAAAAAGTTCTAAAAGCAATCTCAGACAAAGCAATTAAGAGCAAAACTGATTATAAAATCGAAAATGTTACAATATCTATAGTTTCTAATTTTCCAAAAATTATGCCTAGATTACATGAAATGGAAAAAAAGTTATCTTCAATTATCGGTGCACCTGTAACTGTTTCAGCTACTACAACTGATGGAATTGGAGAAATTGGCCGCGGTCAAGGAATTAATACAACCGCTGTTGTCCTATTTAATTAACTAAAATCATAAAAGTCACTTTTTATTAACCAAAAATCATAGAAGTCGCTCGGCTGTAGCCCAGTGCTGTAGCGCCAAACCCGAGTTATAAACAATCAGTTTAACATTTTTTATAATAGTTTTCTGCGAGCATCAGATTTGTACCATATAATGCTTATACTATGAATAAATTCGATAAATTTTTACAAAAACAGATAATATATAATAACGGACTTTTTGAGCAGGAGCTAGAAAGTTCGGTGAAAAATCAGCGCGAAAATGCTATTGTTTCTAAAAACGAGCAGACTAATGTTCAGCCAGAAAACGCTATTCTTTCTCAAAACGAGCAACCTAATGTTCACCGTGAAATCACCAGTAATGACCCAAAACATAAACAGCATATACCAACTCTAAAAGAAGAAACTCTATTAACAAAAAAAGAAGGTTTCACGCTAGTTTTTTATGCGATACTTCTTCTAACGCTTAGTTGGTCGTATTTCTTTTATCGTAGCAATATAACTGATAAAAACATAGATGCTACTGCGCAAAAAACGTCCTCGGCCGTACCAGATAATAAAGAAAACTTTGCTGATTTATCTGTACCGGATAATTCAACAGACCAAAATCCACCACCTGCTTCTGGTACAAATCTGCCAGAAAACACGACTCAAAATACTCAGCAACAAATTCCAGACACTTGCAAAGAAATCCTAAATGGAGCAATCGTAAATCAAAAAATTAATTTGAATACAAGTACAATTACTGAGCTACAGGTAATAACTGGCGTTGGGCCGTCGACTGCGCAAAAAATAATTGATTATAGAACGCAAAATGGCAAGTTTACATCGATCGAAGAACTTATGGAAGTGGCTGGAATAGGCGAAAAAACATTCGCAAAACTCAAAGATAATATCTGTGTATAAACTTCCTATTTTATCTATTACGATTTGGCTAAGTTTGATTTTTTTGAACACAAAAATGTATATATTGCTTGCGATTTTTTTGCTGCTTATAATAATCGCAATTAGCTATATTGATCCGTTTGAAATATTAACTTTTATATCGATATTCATTGCATTAATCGCAATAATATTATGCAATAATTATTTTACAAATAAGTATTTAAATATACAAAATCAGAGCGATTTATTCATAAGCAAATCTAATGAAAAATTCAAATCTGACGCAGTAATGATTATAAAAATCACTGGTCAAAAAACACAGATAAAATCAAATTTTACTGGTGGTCAATGCGCTGTAAAAGCCAAAATATTAAATATGAAAAATATGTCTGCAAAGTTTCAAAGCGAATCAATTTGCGATGTTGAATACGGCGAAATATATAAGATTGTACCAAAAAAACTTTATAATCCAAGCGGCGGTTTTTTGTATACAACTAGCACAATAAATATTAGCGAGAGCGAAAAAATTGCCGATCCAACGAAGTATATAAAGTTTATTAATCGCAGCACAAATTCTGTCGAATCAAAAATCGAAAACTATTCTGAGCCTATTCGCGCAATATTTAGAGGTATGATTTTGGGCAGTGCCTACTGGGTAACTGAGGATGTTGACAAAAAATTTAAAGCAACAGGACTTTCGCATTTATTAGTGATTTCAGGTAGTCATTTCGCGATATTTTTTATGATAATAGGTGTAATTATTATGAGATTAAAAATTCCGTTTAGACTAAAAACTCCATTTGGACATTTACTACTTCGCCCAGTATTGGAGCTGATTGCGGTTGGAATTTACGTATCAATAATTCATATGTCAGATTCGCTTTTTCGAAGTTTTGGCATGTGTTTAATAATGCTCGTCGGCACTCTAATTTATCGAAATTCTATCGGTATAAACTCGCTTGGTTTTTTGATAATTACATTATTTATTGTTAAACCTGAACTTATCACAAGCTACGGTTTTGGGCTGTCTGCGGGGGCAACTCTGTCAATTTTACTCACATTCAAATTTATTGATGAGGTGATCAAAGATGAACTTTTGAGAGTAGAAAACTATATTATCGATAAAACATATTATAGGCGTTTTAAATTTAAAAAAGATATGCTTTCTAAATATTCCGCGATTTTAGCTCTACCGATTAGCGCATCATTAATTTCTACACCGATTATTATCGCTATGACTGGGAATATTCCTGTTTATAGTATTATCGCAAATATTTTAGTGAGTCCTTTCATAGTGTTTATCGTTGTTTTCGGGCTTCTTGGGTATTTTCTTGAATGGCTTATTATTTTCATCAATTTTGTACCAGTTAATATTTTATTAGAATTTATTCAAAACATTTCGCTACATTTAAGCGCAGTTTTTTCATATCCTGTGTATTTTGTCGCCGACTTATTTTCGAAAATTCCAGGCAGTGTGCTTACTATTTCTGATGGTTATATGGGCGTGCTATTCTACCTGGTTGGGTTAGTGTTTATCGGGGCTGCAATTATTGTACCACAACTTATTTTTGAAAAAATTAATCATCGAAATTATTTCGGACCATTAACAATCCGCAGAAATATATAAGAAAATTAGGAGATATATGAAAAATTACTTTATAAAAATAATTGCATTAATCACAATGCTACCAATAATTTTAAGCTACAGTTTATCAATATTATATTCGCACGCAGCCCAGTATTTAACTGGGAATACTGATAACTGGGTAATCGCAAATTGCGATGTTTGGCAGGGTGATTCGTTTTTGATAAGAACAGGAGAAAACTCTGCAATTGTAAATGATGTTGGACCGGAAGATGATGGAAAACATAAGCGCGATGGGATCGTAAAATGTCTAAAAAAGTACCATATTAATCAAATCGATTTGCTGATTTTATCGCATTATCATGATGATCATGTTGGCGATTTAGAGTCACTATTAAAAGTCCAAACTCCAGCAAAAATCTTACTTCCTATTTATGAAGAGCCTGCAATGTGGGCTTCGAAAACTGCGGCTATAATTCGGAAATATGCTGCGTCGACTCCCGTAACATCAGCAATAACAGGGCAAAACGAGATAATTGGTTTCACAAAATTTACTATCCTAAATGCAAATCCGCTGATTAGCATTGATGATGATGATTCTATTAATGATTCATCTTTAACGGTTTATTATGAAATAAATGCTCCATCTGATTCATTTGAATCTAAACCGATAAGTTTTCTCGCAACAGGAGATATAGAAATTCGCGGACAGCAGGAACTTTTAAAAACTGTAAAGCAACTCAATATAAAAAACATTGATATTTACAAAATTCCGCATCACGGTTCTAGCACGCAAAATGCGACGCTTCTCAAAATTCTAAATCCAAAAATCGCGCTAATTGGCGTAGGGGAGGGCAATTCGTATAAACATCCGAGCGACAAAACCATTGCATTATTAGAATCAATAAACCCGGCAATTATAATTAAGCGCACAGATCAAGACGGATCCTGCGCGATTTAGACTAAAAGGGGTGAAACTTTGCATTTTTGCCAAAAAAACATCAAAAAAACTGCCAAAATCGCAAGTTTCACCCCTTTTACAAAAAAACCACCCATTCTACAAAATAACCCCTTTTACTAATTTATTAGGAAAAATTTAGTATAATATACTTATGACATTCATAAAAAAGATTTCCGTCGGTTCGCCGCTTATTTTAATCGTACCCGGAATTGTATGTGTCACATTAGGCATCCTTTCAAGCCTGATTTTACCTATAATTTTTTCAATCACAACAGTTGTCGTCAGCCCGCCAGTCTCTAATTCTAGCGGCGCGATTATTTTAGATGCTGCTGTAGTCGCTGTTGCTACTGTTTTTGCGAGCTTAGGCGTACCAACATTTTTCACAACAATCACTGGGGTTACAGCCTCAAATCCAGAGGGCATAAGAAATATCACGCAAGTTAATTATCTTCCACTCGGACTCACAATTTTCTGCTTATTAATTATCTACTCATATTCAAAAAAACATAAATTAATGAACTGGACCTCAGCATTTGTCGGTGCTCTTACAGGTGCCGGAATGATATATTTAATTTCGTGGAATGCCTTAAAATCAGGAGCCGTCGGCACTGCCAAAGCAACTGCAAATTATGCAATAAATAATTCAGGTAATGCTGCAGATGCGATTTCTGGAAATACTAATCCAGATGCCGCTGCCGATGCTGCCAGCCAAGCCGCTACAAATACTGCAAACTCAGCCGCAACAGCTGTCCAAAACTCAGACCCAGTATTTTCAAATATATCAGAATTCATATCAGCAGTTGGGTTCGATTTTATATTAACTTTCGTACTGCTTTTAATCCCATTAGCACTTGGCGTAATGAAAGTAAACGGAAAAAACGATTTAGACCTCAATAAAACAGGGGTTCGAACCTATATTCGAAGCTCTCCACTAATTTTGAAATTTCCAAAATTTATACAAAACTCAATAATTTCATCAGGCATTTATCTTATAGCAATATTCGTTTTAGCAAATATTTTTGCTTTAATTGCAGTTTATTTACAAAAAGATGCATTTTTAGATGTCATAGAAGATCTCAATGCAGCAGGGTTTGGCGCTGCTTTAATTATGATTTTTTGTTTAATTTTGCTTCCTAATTTTGCGCTATATTTATCCAGTTTTTTCACATCTAATGGCGGCTTTCAAATCGGATCAAAAAACGTTTTTGATAATTTACAAATCCCTGAAACTAACTCACTTCCTCCATTTCCTTTCTTTGCAGGCATTCAAACTCCAACTGAAAATTCAACTTTCAACTCCGTATATTTAATAGTATTTATAGTTACAATTATCGCGCTCGCGGGTGCCCTTATTTGGCAAAATAGTTCAAAATTAATTTCACCAAAACAAGAATTGCTTAGCATCGGAGGCGCATTTGGGCTGTCATTACTTATGCAATATTTTATTATTTTAGCCATTTTTCTATTATCATCAG
>JAISKS010000058.1 GCA_031260825.1 Bifidobacteriaceae bacterium | reverse complement strand
GGCGTGGGGTGCATATTTACGAGCTTTTTTTTGATTGTACCCATGCAAAATTTGATTTAACGAAGGCCCCGACCGCCACCGCATGGACAAAATACATCCAAAATCACTAATCCATATGCCCTGAGTGACACCGCGTTGATCAGAAAGACAGTTGCATATGCCCCAAACGACACCGCGTTGAATACTATATAGAAATTTGTGCATAGTTTTCCGCGTAGAAATTCTGAATGTACCGAAACACTGGTTCGAGGCGATTTTTTGAGTGATTTTTTCGAAAACACTGGGCAAAACGGGGTATTGAGGTCACCGAGACAGTGTTTCGCTCAAATATATAGCAAAACCGTGTGAATTTAAATTGTAAAAAACTCTAAGTCAGGATGATAACCTTTTATTTTGCGCTGAGCGACTTTGTATCCAAGATTAATTACAGATTTAGTATCGATAATTTTAATTACCTTAATCTTTAATCCAGGGAAGAAATTATCACTTAGTGAATAATATTCAGTTATATCTTCAA
The DNA here is from genome assembly GCA_031260825.1 of Bifidobacteriaceae bacterium. Classification (GTDB taxonomy): domain Bacteria; phylum Actinomycetota; class Actinomycetes; order Actinomycetales; family Bifidobacteriaceae; genus JAISKS01. The sequence goes on along the minus strand of JAISKS010000058.1, from coordinate 4,989 downwards.
TATGTATACGATTTAATTTAAACAAAATTTCAAACATTTTAGGGATTCGTATATACATATTTACAAATTTTATATCATTAAGAATTTTAACCATTAATAAACCTTGAGAAAATGATTTATTCAATTTAGGTGCATATTTATTTGGTGAAGACTCCACTCCTTTAGCATTAAACTTTTGAAGAGGATTAATAACTTTATCTTTTTGATTTACATCTTCTTTTATTCGAAAAGTAGATTCATTTTTGTTTTTAACTTCTAAATCTTCAAACTCAACTAATTTAAACATTTCAGCTTTTGGCAATTCGGCATTTTTATAAACAATAATTTCTTTTCCAGTTAAATCATTAATTGTTTCATAAACTTCTAATTCCCATTCTAAATCAAATGATGAATCCGGATCATAAACTACTGATAAAAAAGTCTTAATATAATAATCATTTGGGTCTTCGCTATTTCTAATTGCTGTAACATAATGATGAGCTATACTATCATATGTATTTGATCCAGTTCTCCAACCTCTATTAGCATGAAAGCGATCTCTTAAAATAAATGCTTTTGCGAGTGCTTCAGGATACAAATAATCATTTCCGCGCGCGACACATCCAACAAATACATTGGCATTGGTACCCTCAAAAAGAGGTTTACCTTTTTTATTTATTTCTTCTTCCATATTAATATTATATCAAAAACTATTATTTATGTGTTTCTTTGTAAAAAATCTTTTTTGCGTCTTTCATACCCCTAAAACACTCACCGATACTATGCCACATAGTTTTTATATTACCAGTAATAGTGATTCGAATTAGTTCTTTGCAAAATGTCAAAAATGTACCAAAGTGAAATAGGAAAGGATTGTAATCGCCGTATTGTTTGAAATATTTTGCCATATATCCACGATTTCTAAAGATATAATATCGTACCATATCTGAAGTAGAATTTAATTTTCTCTCAGATCCAATTTTCATATTTTTTATATCCCTTGTTCGTCTAAGGCATTTGTCTTCGATTAGAATTCCTTTTGTAAATTTCGTTGCGAGATATCCATAAATTGTATCATCCCAATAAATGAAAAAACGAGCATCAGGAATGCCGATTCTATTAACAATATCACGATTAAAAAATGCGCCTTCAAAACAGCAAGTATTCATGAATTTAAATCCAGAACTATCAAAAGGAGCTGACGCAATTGGATTGGGTATTCCAAGTTTTACAAGGAAATTATATTGCCAATAAAAATCACTACCATCAAAATTATATTTACTTGGCTGAATAAATTTATAGTCATTTGTCCATGGAAATATTTTTTCGATAGAATCTTCTAGCACAGCGACATCATCGTCCATAAGCCACAGCCATTCATAACCTTGCTTATGAGCCAAATCTGTACCATGTGAAAATCCACCTGCGCCACCTGTATTTTCTTTCATTGGTACATATTCGATTTCGAAATATTTTGAGTATGAATCACATAATTTTTCACAATCTTTAGATTTGTCATTATCAATAATGAAAGTTTTTGCAGGAAGATAATTAAGATTTTTTATTGAATCGAGTAGCGTATCGAGAAGTTCATTTCGCTTATAAGTTGTTACAACAATTGCGAAATTTAGATCCTTGATATTCTTAATTTTCTTAATAGTTTTTGTAGCCATAGTTCCTCTTTTATTTAGTTTACGGATAGGTTGGTGTCAAATCTAATCCTGCGATTTCGTCAATATCCAGAGCAATGTTCATTGATTGAATCGCACTTCCTGCTGTACCTCTTACTAAATTATCTATTGCACTTACAACCAAAATTCGGTCTGCTCTTTTGTCATAAGTGAATCCGATTGAAATCAGATTTGTGCCAGTGACGGATTTGACATTAGGCATTGTTTGAATTGGAGAATCAGAAAATGGGTCGCAAATATGAACGAAAGGTTCGTCCTTATAAAAGTCATTATATAACGAATTTAATTTGTTAATATCTGTGTTTGGGGAATTTGGTTTAACAGAAATTGTAGCTAAAATTCCGCGACTCATTGGTACTAAAGTTGGGGTGAAAGATATTGATGGATCGCAGTTTTTTATTTTCTTAAAGTTTTGTAGGATCTCTGGAATATGACGATGGGATCCGCCAGTAGCATAAGGAAGGGCATTCGAAAAAGCCTCACTAGCGAGTAGGTGATCTTTGAAAGATTTTCCTGCGCCGCTATATCCATTTGCGAGTACGGCAACAATATCATCGAGATGAATCGCATCTGCATTAATTAGAGGTTGGAGGGCAAGTGAGATGGCCGTAACATTGCATCCGCCAATTGCGATTCGCTTAGATTGTTTTAATATTTCGCGATGTTTGATTTGCGTATCATCATCAGATGATGTTAGAAGTTCAGGCATTCCATAATCCCAGCAGCCTAGGTATTCTCCACCATAATAATCATCCCAATCCTGTTTATTTTCAAGTCTATGATCAGCGGAAATATCGATAATTAGTACATTTTTAAACTCATCATTTTTTTCAATTTCATTTATAATATCAGCACTTTTTTGATGAGGTAATGCAAGAAATATTACATCAGAACCAGCGATTTTATCTAATCCAAAAGTATCAATAACTCTATCTTTTAATTCAAATAAATGAGGAGCAAATTCACCATAATGTTTTCCTGCAGAGCGAGAACCTATTAAAGAAATTATATTTTTTGCACCGACATTTGGATGTTTTAAAAGTAGTCCCGCGATAGTACCGCCTGCATAACCATTCGCACCAATTATAGAAACTTTTATATCTTTCATGATTTTTTCGCAGGTGATTTTGAGTTTGGTTTAGTGTTTGTTTTAGAGTCTGATTTAGGGGTTGTTTTAGTAGATTTTTTTGTGGTTTTTCTTTGTATTCTTTCAGCTTTTTTAATCTGAACATGGATATCATCATTAACAAGTTCATGCTCTTCAACAGGATATTTTTGAACAAGCTGTCCCCAAAGAACAGAAATTATTGCGCATACAGGAAGCGCTAAAAATGCACCTAAAGCGCCGAACATATATCCAAATAATAGTACCGAAATATATGACACAGCAGGATTTAAATCAAGCGTATGTTGAGAAACTTTTGGAGAGAAAATAAGATTTTCTATTTGTTGATAGATAATAATGAATACTAAAGTACCGACACCCAAAACCAAACCATTTGATCCAAGAGCAACAATCACTGGAAGCGCGCCGCCGATATATGTACCAACAGTAGGGATAAATTGAGAAATAATTCCTGTGAAAAGAGCGAGCGGTAACCAATAAGGAATGTCGAAAATCAATAAATAAATCGCTGTAAAAATTGAACATAAAATCGCAAGAATTACGCGAGAGTATAAAAATCCAGCGATCTTTTCTTCACTTATAATCCAGAGATTTCGTATTGCAGGCTGACGCTCTGGTCTAAACCATTGAAGAATAAAATGACGCATTTGAGGACCATAAGCAACCATATAATATACAACAAGCAAAATCGCAACTGAGTTAATTATAAATGTACCAATTGATAATGCAACGCTAAGAGTTTTTAGAGCAGTATCACCAGTGATAAATGAAGATAATTGTTTTGCCGCGTCTTTCATTTCAGGCATATCTAAATTGAATTTAGTGTTTAAGAAATTATGGATTGTTTCATAAATTGAAGGGATGGCTGTACCGAGTTCAATAGATTGTTGAACAAATAATGAGCCGAATAATCCCATCACACCGCCAATAGCTACGAGAATTACTGTAAGTGTCACGAATGTGGCAAGTTTTCTATTCCAACCTTTTTTAATAAGCCAAGCGATAAGTGGTTCCATAGCTAATGCAAAAAATAGTGCCAATAGTAAATCGATCATCACTGGCATTGCTTTTGAAAAATGTTGCCATATCCAAATTGAAGCCGCAGCAACAATCGCTGTATATACTAGGGCTAAAACGAAACCTTTTGGAAGACGTCGTTCATTAGCATCTTCAGGTTTTAAATTTGAAAGCGAAAACTTTTTCATAATAAAAGTATATCACAACTTACCTAATAATCAGTAAATTATTCACTTAATTTGATACAATATAAAATATGAATACAGATTTTGAAACAGTTGAAATTAAGTTTAATTCTCTTTTAGATGAACTTTTCATTTCCAATAAAGCTTATAGAACAGGTGCTACTGAGTCTAATTTAACCGATGAAGAGTACGATTTAAAAGAGAAAAAGCTAATTGAAATCGGCGAAATGTATCCCTTTTTACAAACTGATAAATACAAAAAACTCGTTCACGCTGTTGGCGGTGAATCTTTAAATTCAGGTAGTTCAAAAATTACTCATAATGTACCTATGCTATCTCTTGCAAAGGCCAATTCTATTGGTGAAATCGAGGCATTTATTAAAAAAACTTCTGAGGCAGGAGCTCTTGAAGATGGTTGGATTGTGCAGGCGAAATTAGATGGTACTTCTATTTCGGCGATTTATGAAAATGGCAAATTGGTCACTCTTGCAACTCGCGGAAATGGAAATGTCGGCGAGGATATTACTTTTCAAATTAATTATATTAAGGCTGGAATTAGGTTTATTGATGGGTTGCCGCTGGAAATTTCAACTGAATTAAATGGTGCTGCTGGTACTGGTGCTGCTGGTACTGGTGCTGCTGGTACAGGCTCTAGTTTTGCTGGGTTTACAGGCGAAGTTCGCGGAGAATTATTTATGACCGATGAGCAGTTTGAAAAAACTAATGCGATTATTGAGAGCAATAATCTTGAAAATGCAGGGTCATCTCAAACTAGTATTTTCAAAAATTCGCGCAATGCTGTTGCTGGAATTTCAAGAAGTGAAAAATCCAGAACTGTAGCATATATGACATTTTTTGCGTTTGGAAAAGTTGGAAGTGAGAGCGCAAAAGAAGTTTTTGAGTTAAGAAAATTGGGATTTAAAGATGTGATTTCTGAGACAGCAAAATTATTTGATCAGAATTTTTCTGGTGAATTTAATGAATTGCCAAC
>JAISKS010000053.1 GCA_031260825.1 Bifidobacteriaceae bacterium | reverse complement strand
AAAATAGTGACTTGGTGGCTGGAGTGATTTGAGGGTTGCGGGGTTTCTTGGTTTTTTAGTGATTTGGGCTTTTGGGTTGCCAATTTGAGAAAATAGTGATTTCGCGTAATAGCATCTCGCTGTAGCCCAGTGTTTTCGTAAAAATTATGGTAAATTTTGTCTCGAAATCACTATTTTTCATATGTCAGTATTATTGTGTCATTACCAGGAAAACCTAATTTTCCCCGCGAGTATATGTTTTTTCGACGATAATGTGCTAAAAACACCCCATTATAGTCGAAAAAACATATACTCGTGAGTTGTCATAGATGGTCTATTTTAAAGAAATTTTTAACATATTCTAGATTATAACGTTGATGAGTTGTCATAGATGGTCTATTTTAAAGAAATTTTTTACATATATTATTTAAAAATGTCTGTGAGTTGTTACACATGGTCTATTTTAAAGAAATTTTTAACATATTTTATTTAAAAATGTCTGTGAGTTGTCGTAGATGGTCTATTATGGTACAAATATTTCAGAAATATATGCCATTTGCGACAACTCACGGTGTTTGTGTGATGCGAAATATGCCATTTGTGACAACTCATGGTGATAATTCGAAAAATAGGTTTAATCTGTACGACTAAATAGACCATTTGCGACAACTCACGGTGTTTGTGTGATGCAATATTTAGGTAATCACTATAGAATCGCGTTTTTTGGCAAGAATTTAGACAATTTTCTGTCAAAAAGCCGAGTTTATAGCGATTACCTATTTTTTTGAGTTCTTTTGGTGCTGATTTTTGGCGAGACCCCCATTTGGAGTACTTTTTTTCTCGAGACCGCGATTTGGGGCAGTTTTACCCCCAAAAAACACCCAAAAACTGCCCCAAATCGCGGTCTCGCCAAAAAATAGTGATTTTTATTTTTTGTGAGTGAGTCTTCTGTGTAATCCTTGTAATCCTGAGAATTTGTGAGATAGTCTGGTATGTGCACCCGCATGAGCAGACTCCGAGCCCGCATTAGCTGCACCCGCTAGATTCCCGTTTTCACGGGAATGACAAGCACTCGCAGCACCCGCATGAGCAGACTCCGAACCAGATGCACTCGCACCAGCCGCATGCAATCCAGTTTTCACACGAATGACTCCACCCAATACTAGCAACATTAGTATAAACAGGATAGGAAGTGCCGCGATACCAGTAGCTGATAGTATTTCATTAAAATCAGGGAAACCAGGGAAACCTGGGAAAGCAGGTTCAGCTGGGATAACAGGTGGTATAGGCACATATACGAAGGCAAAGTTCGCCGAAATATCCTGAGAACTCTTCGCAGTTAATTGCACTGGATAGCCGTCTGCATTTTTTGCATCTGCTACGTTTTCTGCCTGCACTGCCAAGCCCTCACCCTCAGCTTCCTCATCAACCAATCCCCCAGCGGTACTAACAGCCATTAGCCCATCACGAGCAGGCAAAGATAGTACCTTAATCATATAATCACGGGACAAAGTCAAATGATCCAAATGCAAATCTGCAAATGAGTAATGCCCAGATTCGTCTGTTGTCGCAGAACCTAGCAAATTCGCACCCTCACAATTTGAGCCCGGTACGCATGCCCCAATAACAACATCAGCAAGACCCATTTCAGGCGTTTCATCATCTTCATAACTCACATCATAAACGCCGTTTTTATTGACATCCTCCCAAACGAAATTCCCGATTTGACCCATCGGCAACACGCCAAAATTATTCTCCACAGAATCCACGCCATTTCCTAATATGATTGAATGAATCTCATTTTCCGGTACAGAATCTAATGTCGTTAAATCTAATGCAGAAAGCACTTTATTTGTTACTGTACTTGCAAAATCAGCTACAGTTCTCACAAATTCTGCCACGAAGTTATCTTCCGAATATGCAGATTGTACGATCTCATCATTGACAGACCCTACACCAAGCGGCGAAGTTAATGCATCCGTTACAGCATGCAGCGGCGAAGTGATCTTCAAATTAACGCCGGCGCGAGACCCTGCAACATCATATGCTACTGTTTCCGCCTGAGAGGTGATAGAACCTTCATCCGAATTAGTATTTTTTGGTACAATTCGCACCGCATACTCATCCGCATTTAAGCCAGTGAATGCATAGCGTCCATTCGAATCAGTTACTGTAGTCATCACTGACTGACCGACTAGCCCCGCTTGGGTTTGACCCGAAGCAGGAATGACACCCGAGTTTGAAGCAGGAATGACAGCATCCAAACCAAACCCTGTAGGCCCCGAGTCCAGCCCAGCCGCAGCCAAGCCTGACTCCACTAATGATCCAGTAGAATAAAGCTCAACAGTAACCCCCGCAGCGCCGCGTTTAGTACGAGATTCATCCCCTGTCGTTCCCGATCTTAATATATGCATTCCAGAAAGCAATTCGTCTTCTTCAAACACATAACCAGAAATTGAGCCAGGAGTAGGCATCACAGTAAATGAAGCTTCATCTGTATCATCATCAACTGTTAATTGAGGAGACGCTACATCGATAAAGCTCTTTGTTTCAACTGTTTCACCAATTACTGCATCTTCTGCAACTGTACCTGTTAAATTAAATGTATTAGATGTACCAGCAGGTATTGATGCTTTTCTGGCACCATCCTCGCCATGATTTGGGCAAAATAAATATTGCCCTAAACCATAATTATTAAAATTAATATTTGATTTATAAACACATGGATCATCTACCTGATCTAAAATTGGTAAATCTAAAACCAGCTCTTCACCATTAGTATATCCAAAATCAACATAATCAGGTAGCTTAATAATAAGACGCCAACCACCACCAATTCCTAAAGAATTATTACCAAACTGTACTGTTAGCGTTATTTCATCCCCAACTTTAAGGGAAGTTTTATTAATATTAATTTTACTCCAAGGGTTAGATACATTGCTAAGAGCACTTGAAGTTGCATAATTAGTTATATTAGTATCACAATTATTTTGATAATTTGTTTCAGCCGTAGATGTTGACACACAAATATAATTACTTACAGAACCCGTATAGAGTGCTCCTCCGCTTAATCCATTTGTCACTGGGCGCACAATATACTCAATTGTAATTGTTTCACCAGCTGCAATAGGGCGTAGAGCTGTAAATGTAACTTCAGAATCTGTATATAATGGATCTATATGCGTACCACCATTTGTAGTAAATATTTCTCCTGTATCTCCTGATGAAGATGTTATAGAGTTAATCTCTTTGAAATAGGTACTATCTGCAAGCATCGCATTTATTGTTACATCTTCGGCAGCATTAGAGCCTGCATTATTCACAGTTAATGTGTAAGTAATATCAGCTGTGTCTGAATTAGCAGAAAATGCTTTTATATCTGTATCAACCAACACTGCTTTGTCGTAAGTTTGAGATAAAACTAAATCGGTTATAGGAATTGCCATTGACTCAGCAGCATAATTATTGTCTAAAGTGACTTCTCTAGTAGGTGTTACTACACTTGTTTCTACGGAGAACTGATCCGAATCAGCTTTTTCAAAAACTGTTGTGTCAAATGTGAAATATGGATCATCAGGTGTGTCGTATGATAAGCTATAATCTGAAGTAAACATCATTGAATCATCGCCTTCAATTGTTGTTGTGATGCAAAATTCGCGTATATCTGTTGACAGACTTGAGATATCAACTAAGAATGAAGATGCGACATCTGTTTCTGCTACGTATACAGGATTAGGAAATATCAATGGGTTTGTTGATGAGCATTCTCCTGGAACAGGATTTGAGCGTAGCCAGTATGACACTGTGTTGGCAGGCGCGTCTTGCGCAGTAAGGCCAGTGTGGGTTCCTGCTTCCGCAGGAATGACAGCGTCTTGCGCTTGGATTCCTGCTTCCGCTGAGGTTTCTGCTTCCGCTTGCAGCCCAGACTCTGAAAGCCCGCAAGCATACTCCATATTACCCTCATTAAAACCGCAATCTGTACCACTTAATAATTGTGCACTCATTAAAGAATGTCCAGTATCTGGTTTATGAGTAATTGCAATATGTTTATAAGATGTTAAGTCCATATCAGTAGGAATATCTAATTCAGCTGTTGTTGATGTAATATATGTAAACTGCCCTTTTGAAGAATATACACTAGTTGGAACCTCTGAATTAGTATTTGTAAGATTTCCTAGCTGACCCTTATTATTATAACCCCAGCAATAAATATATCCATTACTTACTGCACAAGCATGATATGTTCCTGCTGAAATATCAGTTACATTTGTAAGCTGCGTGCCTCCCTCAAAAGCTGCCTGATCACCTATTACTGTTTTAAATGGTAAACCTAAATTTGTTTTACAATTTCTTAAATCTAATTTTTCAGCATATGGAGTAGATGAGGTGTTTAATCCATTTAAGCAATCTGTAGGTGTTCCACCAGTCGAGTTAATTACAGGGACATTTATATAGTTAGGATTAGCAGCATTCCCCTTAGCACCATTCCCTAATTGTCCACTTGAATCGCTTCCCCAACAATACACATTATTTTTAATACCAACGGCGCTACAACTAAAATATGTTCCTACTGTTAAAAGATTTGTATTAGCTAAATTAGATGCTGCAGCGGCAGTTGGATTATTTAAATTATTATTTATATCACTATATAATTCCCCCGCCTTAACTAATTTTGGCCTTGGAGCTACCCAATTACCACTATAAAATGCAGTTTGTCCACCAGTGCCCTTATTAATTACGAATGACGTTCCAATTAAATAATTTTGATCAGTACCCAATGATGCTCCATCATCAGAACAGTAAACACTACTTTTTGTTGTAGTACACATTGGAGCACCACCAGTACTATTTAAAGCTCCTGTGCCCCAGCAATAAGTATTATTATTTTCTCCGGCAATTGCACATATTCTATTAGAAGTAGTTTTTATAGCTTTAGCATTAGAAAAATATTCATCAATAACAGATTCTCGACCATGTCCTTGATCACCTGCAAATATTTTCTTAGGTGCTGCTGAACTTTGATAAAAGAATGATGTTGTAAGAGCTGCTGGTGAGCTGGTGCCTGGTGCATAGTAACTTATGCTACTTGGACCTTTTTCAGATTGCCATTCATAAGGAACTTGCCCGGCGCAATATACATTTCTATTTTCCCCAGCAATAATACAAGTAGTGTCTCCTGTTGATACATCTATTGCACCCTCAATAAATCCTGAACCCCCAAAATCAGCAGAATTTACGCCTGATTCTACTTCTACTGGAGTCATAACTTGATTTAGATATACGTTACTTCCTACCTGATAATATTGATTATATCCCCAGCAATACACATTTGAATTTTCTCCAGCAATCGCGCAAACATTTAACCCATTAGCTGTTATATATGTTACATCTTCTAAATCAACGCCGCCTTGCTCTCCGCCTAATACTTTTTGTGGAGTATTATAATTTACCTGTGAACTATTACCCAAATTACCTGAAGTTCCATATCCCCAGCAATACACATTCTTAGAAGCATCTAAAGCACAACTAAAGTTATTACCAGATGCAATCTGCGTAATCTTTTCTAAATCAGACGAATTTCCTGGCTGCTGACCAGTCACAACTGGAATACTCGGTGAATTTGTTGCAGTTGGTACATTTGTTGTACCAATTCCTAAAGTTCCGTATGTATTATCTCCCCAGCAATAAACCTTTCCTTGCGTCGTTAGCCCGCAAGTATGTTGTGAGCCTGCTGCAACTTTAACAAAATTTGCTTCACCAGTTTTTGCCTCTGATACAGCCGCTGGAGCATACATAGTTCTAAAGCTTACTTTGAAATCTGTCACACTACAATCTATTGAACCAGATGGTTTATAATTAAAAGTAATCTTATGATTATTAGAATATGTTACTTCTGCAGTAAGCGGAATTCCCTCGATAGAACCTGGGGTAAAGCAGAGATTTTTATCGAGTGTTTGTATCATATCTGGAATATCAGCAGATAAATCGCCAATATTATTATATTTTAAATTCCATCTAACTTTTTCAGTAGGACCTGCGCTAGTAGTCGAATCATCATCATCGCCAAAAATTCCGTCTTTGCCTGCAGCTACTGCACTTATTTGTACCTTAAGATCTGCCAAGTTCACTAATACATTTGAAGTAGCTTTATTATTACTAGTTTTAGGTTCTTCTGCACCTGTTGCTTGTGAAATCGTCGCAGAATAATTTATAGGTGAATGAACTGGTATATAATTATCAACTGTACCTGTTATCTCAAAAGTTCCTACACTTTTTGCTGGAATACATACATCTTGACCAAAACTCCATGTTCTAGTTTGCTCATTAAAAGCTGGGATAATATCATTTAAATTAACTCCTTGCGAATCAGTAAGTGGTTCTATCAGACCTGTAACTGTAGATTTTAAATCTACCTTATTAAATACAGTTGTTACATTATTTAGCGCAGGAAGAAACGCATCTCCCCCATCATCATTAGTACCATAATACGTAGGCAAAACATCTGCAATACTAACATTACAAATACGCTGATTACCAAGATTTCCATATGATACAGTATAATGCTGCTCAGCGCCAGGAGCAATACCAGGAGATGCACCTTCATAATCAGCTTTTATTGTAACAAATAAATCAAAACTAGGCATTTTTACTTTAGCATATGAATAGTTATTATTATAATCAATATCGCGTGTGCCTGAATAAATTGTGGCTGTATTTTGATATACTGTACCAGCTAAATTAAATCCATTTGTGTATGGATTTCGCGATTGTAAAACAACTTGAATTGGTTCATAATCAATTTTATAATCTAATGTACTATCGCGTTTTACAGTATTACTATCAGTTGTGTCTGTCCATTCGCCTACATTTGTAATTATAATATGAGTAGGATAAGAACTTACTTCACCAGGATTGCCAAAATCAGCAAGATTAGTTTTAAAATTCGTACATTGAGCGAAGAACGTAGAGAAATTAGTTGTAGAAGAGATATCTCCTACATTACAACCTGTTGTTGCACTTATACTTGCATCGACATAATGTACCTCTTCATCCAAATTAGTAGTAACACTATTAATAATCATAGTCGATTTACCGTTAGAACCCGTTGGAAGCTGATTAATAATAAAAACATCTTTTGCATATTCATCATGTTTATTTCCATATGCTAAACTATAAGTGACATTATCTCCATCTTCAACTATTTCATCAGAAGCTGTTACGGTAACATAAGGATCTGGAGTATCAGGAGTTATATCAATATGATCAGAATTATTTGTATATGAGTCTTCAATCATACTTGTCTGAATAGTAATATCATCAGATAATTTTAGATTCTCACCTGTTATTGTTGTATTGCTAGCTTTTAAAGTTGTACCAAAACTAAAACGAACTGTTTGATGTTTATCTGAACCTGGAAAATATCCTGGCATATAATTTGGAGGACTAGCGATTGGATTTAATACCCAAAGCGGTCCATTTCCAGGATTCCAAATTAGCAGAGTTGGTGCTACTTCGCAAGATAAGCCTTGTACATTAACTACTGGCTCACCTATTGTCCAACCTGTTGTACCAATTATAGTACTGCCAGCTTCATAACAAACACCTGCTGGAAGCGTATCTTTAATTATTACTGACTCAGCTTTCACAGGACCTAGATTTTCTATTGTGACTTCATTTTTAAGAAGTTTTCCAGTATGAGCAATAATGCTATGATAGTAATCTACAATTTTTGTTATAGCCAAATCGGGGTTTCTTACACCAATTGTATTTGAAGTTTCAATACAAAAAGAGGCATCTTCAAATTCGCTATAATAGCAACCTTTTGCTATATTTTGAAGGTTTGTGCCAGATGGAATAGATGAGGAAGTACCAACTTCAAATGTTAAAACGCCACCCTCCCTAGGATAGAATTTTTCGCGTTTACGTGAATCTGCATCGGTCGCACCTGTTGGATTTTGTAAACTATTTGGACCAGCAATATGTACTGTAATATTTTGACCGTTAATTGTGTAATTACTTGGATCAAGTAATGTTTTAGCCATTTCAAGAGAAGAATCTTCATTATTTGATGTCATATTCCATTTCATATATACTTTTACATTGCTTAAATCTACACCAGCAGGGAAAGTGTCAACAATATCTACTGTATCATCCACTTCAGAACCATCATTACGAAATTCAATATCCCAAGTGATATCTTCGCCAGCAGTAATATATTCTACCTCACTAGTTTTATTTAAATAAAGTCCTGGCATTGAAAGAACATAAGTAGATACAGGTGTTGATACATTCATTTGTGTTTCTGATGAAATTAATATTGAATCATTAAAAATCGTAGAACCTGTGACCGACCCGAGCTCTCCTGCTCCATCTTCATCAAAATCATTTTTTACAATTAGACCAACAGAATTATTAACTCCTGAAGGAAAGAATCCTATTAATTCATCATCCACTAAATATGCTATATACCCGACATCCTCTGCTCTCATTCCTACTGGAGGTGCCCAGCTAGTTTTATCAGCCGACGAATTTATTTCTCCTATTGTAAAATTAGCATTAATCATTCCATTTGTTACAATATTTTCAGTGGAAAGCCTATCAGGCATTCCATTCCCAATAACATTTCTAGATGCAAAATACACTTTACATCCTGCGCAATTATACTCAGTTCCAATATTATCTTTACCGGCTGTTATAGCTTCTGAAAAAATCGTTTCAGTAGGAATTTTATCAACAAGATATGTACCTGCTGTACCAGCTGATCCAAAAGATTCTGCTGTTAATCTATAGTGAATATATGGGTCAATTATTTGTGAATCATCAAAATTAGGTACATTATTTGTTAGAATTGCAGATTCTTGTCTTGATAAAGTTTGAGCAATATCATAGTTTGTCTTAATGTACGGTTTAATGTCAACAACATTACTTGTACGTTTATTATTGCATCCATTCGCGCTGGCTCCATAGAAATCCACACTAAATGTTTCATTACCAAATAAATATAACTGACGAGGAATTAGAATTTTAATAGTATAATTAACTGTATCCTTCATTTTTGCAGGCAATACTCTATTTTTTATACGCACTCTATCAATATTACCCTGTTCATTTTCAAGGGTTTCAATATCTGACGTATTAATATTTCCACCAGATATTCCTAAGAATTCCACGGGTTTAGCGCCATTTACAGTTTTAATAATTGGAAGTTTTATATCAATATATGAATCTGGTGACGTAGGAGAGTTTCCAGTATTACTAGTTGAATACTGGATTGTGAGTTCGCTCCCTGGCGTCACTGAATTAGGTGTATTTATACTATTTTTTATATTTACACTATCTCCCTTTACCACAATTGGTTCTGGATTATAATAATGTGCTTTTGGTTGGTTTGTAAATGTATTAGTGTTGCCCGCTAAATCTCCCCATCCATCATACCAATAGATTGGGTTAGCCTGAGTGTAAAAATCTTTACAAACGTATGGAGTGAAATCATCGAATATTGGGTCAATATCAGAGGGACATCCAGATTTTGCAGGATCTGCAATAATACGAATATAACCTGTAGCAGTACTAGAGGAAAAAACGGCAGGGTTTGAATAGCCTGGCTTATCACATACTTTATTTCCAGGTCCCATAAAAGAGTCTACACAGTTTATAATGTATTTTACACCTGTAACTGTTTTAGGGTCGCTTGGCACTGTTTGCGACCATTCGCTTGATTGAATTAGCTCGCTAGCTTCGAATGTTTCTAAATTTGCTTTATCGCCTGTATAGTAGTAAATAGTACCTAATGTTTTACCTGATAAGTGAATTTCTGCACTATCAAATTTGAATCCATCAGGAATTGCGGTAAGCATATTAACATTGCTTAGATTAACTAGCCCAACATTTCTTAAATTTAGCGATATATAATCTGTTCCACCATATCTTAGATCATCAGTAGATTGCGCATTAACATATGGATCATCACCTGCACCTCCAGGCACATCAGAACCATATGCGTTACCTTCACCTGTATAGAACATGCCTCCATGTTCATCGATATTATTTAATTGAATCTGTCCTACAGTAATGTTGCCTTTCGATTTTGTTTGATGAGTGACAGAAGTAGCATCAACTGAATATTTTGTATTAATATTATTTTCAAGAAGATCTTTACCCATATCTTCAAGGCAAGTCGAAAAATCTTGGTTGAATCTAAAAGTCAATTTTTGAGTACTACTTGTAAATCCGTATTCCAACCCAAAATCTGAACTAGTAGATCCAGTATATGTAAATGTATATGTTCCCTGTTCAATATTAATTGCTTTTGTAAGTACTTCAGCAGGAGCATTTGATGTAAATTTCTGTGCAATTTGTTCATCATTAAGCGCTCCACACTCAGCTGTTCTTAAAAGGGCTATTGAGTCATGTATATCAGCTTTGATAGTTGTACCAGTGAATATTGGCTCTTGCTGACTACTAAATTCTATTTCTGTATTTATATTATACGAATATCCATCAATAGATTTAAATAAATGCGTGATATTATCGCCGTTTTGTAAATCTAGTCCTGGAGTAATTAATTTTGCGGCTAACTTTGGAGATGGTGAAACTTGTGCTGTAGTTATAATATGGTCTGTCACTCGAGATGCTCCGTCGCTTGCGACTATATGTGCCTGTGCATCAATTTTTGTAACATTATTTAATAAATTTTTCGGTACATCATATGTAACACTTACATCACGTGATGTACCAGCATTTACGGCACCTAAATCCCAATAAATTGAATTAGGTGGAATAACCATTCCGTCTATTGTTAAGCCAATCTCGGTATGAATTGGTTTCTGTGTGCCTTCAATCAATGAGCATAATGTTGCTGACGAAGTGGTTTCAGTATCAGGACCCCCTTTCCATGAGCCTCCTTGTTCTAAGCATTCGGCCTTTTTTACAGATACCTTTGACGGCTCAACATGTGGAGAGAGCTGATGTCCATCAATTAGAGGGTCTACTGGACCATATGGGCCATCTTGAGGATTTCCTGTTATTCCTATATGTGGATCTTCCATATACACAATTGCATGATCAGTATTAACATAGTTTACTGAATATGGAATATTGTATTTAATTTTTTGGTTGAATCCTATTGTTTCAGGGGCTGTAGCGCCAATTACGAAATCTGTTTTAGGTGTAACGTACACTCCAACTTTTGAAATAATTGGAAATAGGTTTGACCGCATTATATTAAGTTTAACTCTAAGACATGGATAGTTTTCAGGTGTTAATCCTAAATCTGCAAATTGAGTGAGGTCAATCCTTCCGTTAATTGGATTATTGCCTTGATTGTAATTGTTTTTGTATTGATCTGTACCATTATTTGGTACGACTGTTTGTGTAAGAAGCATACTATCTGTAAGTACACCAGAAACAGTATTTGTAGAAGGGGTCGTGACAGCATCACATGTTAATAGTTGGATTCTCACATCATATGAACTAAACCAGGTGCCTTCTATTGAAATATGATCCCATCCTGAGAAACTTGCAGGTCTTACATCGCCTAATAATATCCAGCCGCCCCCATAACTAGCATGTCCAGTTGCTGTACCACCAGATATTTTAATCTGATTTGTGTATTCATATTGGCCACTTTGTGTGTTTGGACCTGTGTCTAATACGCCTGCGCGAGTATCAAATGTGAAAATATGTGAGCCTGCAGAGTCATCTGAGGCTAGTGATGCATCTGAAGTGTTTTGATGTTTATAAGTTTGGAATGCTAGAGTGGATACTATGATTGCTAAGATAGCTAGTATGAAAACTGTTGTTTGGTTTTTTGGTGTTTTGAGGGTTATTGATGGGTTTTTGCTGTGATGTGGGGTGTTTTGCTGGTGTTTTGGGTTTAGTTTGTAGTCTGGGGTTAGGATGTCATTTGCTTTTGTCATTCTCGTGAAAACGGGAATCCAGCTTTTGTGTGCGTCATTCCTGCTCGCACTGTCATTCCTGCTCGCACTGTCATTCCTGCTCGCATTGTCATTCCTGCTCGCATTGTCATTCCTGCGGAAGCAGGAATCCATTTTTAGGTTAGTAATTGATTCTTTTATATCGCGTAGTTTCATAAAGTATAGGTTCAAGACCAGTTTAGTGTCTTGAATCCCTTTCATTTTTTAATATTTTTGTTTCATTTTTTAAATTCATAATACTATTATATCACAAAAAAAACGATTTTTTTCATATTTTTT
>JAISKS010000036.1 GCA_031260825.1 Bifidobacteriaceae bacterium | reverse complement strand
GGCTAAATTGGTTCTAAGTTTAAGAAGCTCACGATCAGGATAACGATTTGCATCGCGTAGTGATGACTCAATTTCGGCAACTATTTCAGTGACAACGGTTTTATCAACAGGATTTGGATTTTCGTTGACATTAAGCATAATTACGTCTTTAATTTGAGGAGCTCCATAAGGAGTTTCCCCAACAAAACGCAAATTAGTCGGAAGATTTTGTACCATATTTAGACCCCTAAGAATAGATTTTGCGGAGGATACGAGATTCGAACTCGTGAAAGGAAAGCCCTTAACCGCCTTTCCAAGACGGCGCCATAGACCACTAGGCGAATCCTCCGTATTTATATTATACTAAAATTTCTAAAAAAGGTTTACTGTTTAACAAAAAGTTTCGCAATATGTTACAAATATCGAAATATTAAAAACCAACCTGCTCAAAAAACCTACTTAGTTTTTTTCAAAATATGACTAACCACAAACCCAACAATTGAAAACGGAACTAAGATTAATAATGCTAATCTAATCGAAATAATATTTCCGAGCAAACCAATTGTAGGTGGACCTGCAATGCCCATTACGCTGCCACCACTTGCCACGATACTTGTGCGCATTGATGGATTATCTCCAGATTTTCCTGCCTCACTCATACCAATTGGATATGAAAGTGCTACGCCAAAACCCCAAGGAATACAGGCCAAAACGGCAATATATTGATTTGGAGCGAATACAAAAATCAAAATTCCAACTAAAACTAAACCAAACGAAATGCGAAGAGTTAAATACTGTCCAAGGCGGCCAATTATGCGATGTCCATTATATCTAGTCGATGCCGTTGTTAATAAATAAATCCAAAGACCTGTGATACTAATCGCTTCTGATGATCCGAATCCATCATAAAACGCCGAGCCAATCCAGTCGCTACCACTACCTTCACAAAATGTTGAGGCAAGCACGATGAGAGCAATGCAAACAAGCGGTTTATCGAAAGTTGCACGAAGGCTAGGTTTGTTTTTTTGTATAGCGGCTTTTGAACTCGTTTTTACTTTAGCTGGTTTTGAACTTGCAGGCGATTCCAAAATATCCCCACGAAATTTATAAACAACAACTAACGCGATTATTATTACTAAAGCAAATTGCAATCTCATATCAATATTGAAAAACGCAATAAATGTTGAAAAAAGCGTTGCCAACACTGCTCCAAATTGAAAAAATGAATGAAAACGCGGAAGAAAAACAGCATCATCTTGGCCGCCAATTTCAACCGCAGTAGACTCAGTATTTACACCACTAATATTTATTGAAACATTAAACAATGAAAAACATGTACCTAAATATACGAGAATTAACAAACATACATCAAATCGCCAATCATTAAATCCATATGGTACAGCCCCTGAGGATAAACTGCCAGCTGAAAAACTGACAACATTTGCAAGCGCAAAAAGCCCTATCGATACTAGGATAGGAGCTGCAACAATAGTTTTTTTCACACTAACTTTAGTGAGAAGTTTTCCAAAAAAAGGAGCGCCAAAAAAACTTCCTAAACTAGATGCAAGCAATAAAAAAGAGGTATGCGTTGAATCGAGAACCAAATCAGGTGTGCCTAATTTTTCGCGAATTCCGACAAGCCTAGATAAATATGTCATAAAAAGCGCGCCATAGCATACAAAAAAAATGCAGGTTGCAAAAAATGCACGCTTAGTTGGAGTATGAGATATTCCACGATAAAGTTTATGGGATTTATTAGACATATTATATATTATATATGAAAATTAATAATGTCGCATTCAGACTTATTAAAATTAAAATAACAAAATACTTATGCAAAGACTATGCTGATTTTACGCCAATTGACAATTCACACATATATCATTTTATAATGATAGCAAAAAAGCAAAAACAAATTTTCGTATTACTTTTTCTCTGTAATATGCTACAATTTATGAACTTGACAGCTCTAGCTGTAGCAAAAACGGATATACAATCAACATTAAATATTTCTGATGCCTTAATGGGAATAATTTTAAGCGCGGCAACTTGGGGATTAGCGCCATTTAATATCATAGGCGGAATAGCCGCTGATAAATTTGGACCAAAAAAAGTTTTATTAATCGCTTGTGTTTGTTGGTCGCTCGCTACAGGCGCAATTTGTTTAGCATCAACATTTATCGGACTTTTAATTGTTCAAATATGTTTTGGAATTTCTCAAGGACCTCTTGGCGTAGGCACAAATAAAACTATTGATTTATGGTTTGCACCAAGAAAAAAATCAACAATTATGGGATTTATTTGCGCCGGTACACCTCTTGGAGCTGCACTTATATTTCCAGTTGTAAGCTACTTTTCTAATAACAGTAAATGGGAATATGCATTTTTATTCATAATGATTTTAGGGCTTGTTTGGGCTGTAATTTGGTCAATTATTGTACCAAAAAAATCTCCAAAACCTGATGATATAAAATATTTATTTGATTATCAAGCAGCATCTAATAAAATATATCAAAAAACAAAAAATCCTCCAACAATTTACAAATATGTAGATATTAAAATTAAACAGAATGTAAGATTAAAATACTATTTAACACAAAAAACAATTATATTTTCATCAATCGCATTTTTTTCCTATAATTATATTTTGTTCTTTTTTCTCACATGGTACCCATCTTATATGCAATCTCCCGTGGAAAAAGGCGGACTCGGAATTTCACCTCATATAGCAATGATGGTACAGTTCATCCCATGGATATTAGGATTTATTGCGTTAGCATTAGGTGGAAAAATTGCAGATCATTTCACAATCAGGCTCCAAGATAAATCTGATCGACTAAAAGCAAAAAAGAATATAATCGGTTTTGGGCTTATTATATCTGGGGTATCTGTGATCATCGCCTCAAAAGCAGACTCAAATAATATTCAATTAGCCATTATTATGATTTCAATTGTGGTTGCTTCATTATATCTCACTGGAGGACTTTTCTGGGGAATAATCAATGATGTAGTAAATTCAAATTCATCCGGAGTTGTAGGCGGAATTATGCATGCAACAGGCAATACAGCAGGAATTTTTGCCCCAATAATCACAGGATTTATTGTTCAGGCAACATCAAATTATGGTAACGCATTTTTAATCGCAGGCTGTATCGGAATTTTAGGTGGCGGATCTGCGCTAATTTTTATTAGACAACTTAATACTGTAAAAATCGAAAAATATATAAAAAATTAATTAGGAGAGTAAGTTGATATCAATAAATGATGATTATGTAAACAAAAAAGAAATGTTCAAAAAATATGGAATAAAAGTTCCTTATTTTGATCAAGAAACTATTAAGAAAAAGACTTATAAAAACCCTACATGGATACATTTTGGCGGCGGAAATATTTTTAGAGCTTTTCAGGCAAATTTAGCACAAGAATTAATTAATTTGGGCAAGCTGGATACAGGCATAATAGTAGCAGAATCTTATGATGAAGAAATTATCGAATTAGCATATAAACCCTATCAAAATCGTGCATTAAAAGTTATTTTAGATACAGCAGGAAATTTTGATAAAGAACTAATTGCGTCTGTTACAGAAGCACTTTTCATTTCAAAAAATATCGATAGAATGATAGAGATTTTTGAAAATCCTAGCCTTCAAATCGCAACATTTTCCATTACCGAAAAAGGCTATTTAAACATTTCAAGTGATGGGTCATTTTTACCAATAATAACAGAGGGAATGGTTGCATCAGATACAATTAATTTTGCATTAAAATCAGACAATATTATTTTACAAGTTACAGCATTACTATATAAAAGATTTCAAGCAGGAAAGCTAAAAATGGCACTTATGTCCAATGATAATTTCTTTCAAAATAGTCATAAACTGCGAATGTCAATTTTAGATATTGCAAAATCGTGGGAAGAGAACTCATTAATAGATAAGGGATTTTGCGATTATTTAAGTGATGATTATATTGTAAGTTTTCCACACAGCATGATCGACAAAATAGTACCAGCGCAAGCAGAAATTGTATCACATTCGTTAAAATTATCTGGATTTAAAGAGTATGAAGTAATTAATACAAATAAACGTTCGATAACAGGTGCTTTTGTAAATGCAGAGCTTATTCGATATTTAGTAATTGAAGATAATTTTCCAAATGGAAGACCTGCTTTTGATGATCTTACAGGCGTATATATGACCACTAGAGATATTGTTTCTAAATCAGAACGTATGAAAGTTTGTGCATGTTTAAATCCTATTCATACTGCAATTGGAGCACTAGGCTGTTTATTAGAAATTGATTGGATTTATAAAATTATGCAAGATTTAGCGCTATTAAAATTGGCTAGAGGAGTGGGATATATAGAGGGGCTTCCGGTTGCTGAAGATGCAGAAATAATTAACCCGAAAGAGTTTCTTGATGAAGTTATTAATTCGCGCCTTACAAATCAATATATTCCAGATAGTTCAGAGCGTATGACAGTTGATGAGTCGACAATGCTTGCAATTCGTTTTGGCGTAACAATAAATGAATATATAAAACGCCCTGAATTAGATGAAAATTCATTAAAATTTATTCCATTTGCAATTGCTGGCTGGTTTAGATATTTAGTAGGCGAAACAGATTCTGGTCAGCCGATGGTTTTAAGCCCAGATCCAAATGGTGCGCAGATTGCAGAAATTTTCAAAAATATGAAAGTAGGCGAGCCTGTAAATCAAGAGTTAATAAAAGAAGTTTTAAGTAATGAATCTGTTTTTGGCTTTAAATCTGATGTAATTTCGGATAAAATCACTGAGTATTTTGTGCAGATGATGCAAGGTTATGGGGCAGTTCGAAAAACGCTAAATAATGTAGTGAAGTAATATATTTTATATTTTAATAGTTAGCGGAGTTGTACGGTAAATAATCTAGTTTTTATTTAATAGTTACTCAGAGTTTGTAAGTTAAATAATATACGCATTTATTTAATAGTTACTCAGAGTTTGTGGTAAAATGTAACTATGAAATATTATAAAGGCGAAGCTACAGGAAATGATTTTGTGCTTGCATGGGATCCTTCCAATGAATATGAAGTTACCCCAGATTTTGTCCGAGAAATTTGCGATAGACATTATGGAGTTGGGGCAGATGGATTCATTAGAGTTGGTCGAGTAAATACTGAATTAGCTACAAAAATTGAGCCAAAATTCGCTCCTGAAATAGGTTCATATTTTCAGAACTCAAATGAAGAATCAATGTATTTTATGGATTATTATAATGCTGATGGTACAACTGCTGAAATGTGCGGAAATGGTGTGCGCGTCACAGCAGAACTCGTTAGATTAAATGACCCCGAAGCTTTTGCAGACCAAGAATGTCCGTTTTTTACTAGAGCAGGAATAAAACCAATAACACTAACATATATTGATAATAAGCCACTTTACTCAGTAGATATGGGCACATATTCAGTTGATGAAAATTTTGAAGTAACATATTTTGATAAAAATGGTACAAAAATTAATTCTGATGCGACATATATAAATGTTGGAAATCCTCATATTGTATGCCAATTATCATCACAAAAAGATTTAGAAAATATTGATTTGTTGAAAAAACCCGAGGCTAAACCTGAGCTACCTAATGATGCAAATTATGAATTTTATGTTGAAACTGAACTTGATAATGAAATCACTATGCGCGTGTATGAGCGCGGTGTAGGCGAAACATATTCATGCGGTACAGGCGCAACAGCAACCGGAATAAAATATTCAAATGATGTCAAAATCAATTTATATCAAAACATATTAAAAAATAAACCCGAGCAAAATTTAAATATTAAGCTAATAAATGACCGCGCAATACTAATCGGACCTGCGGAAATACATTATACTATAAACAATGAAATTTAGAAAACTGTCTTTAAAAGTAATATTATTTATTACTATTTTTTCATCAATCGCGTCTGCTGTAGCTTTTTTTCTGACAAATCTATTATTTTTTACTAAAAGAACGCCTAATTATGGGTGTTGTACACATATTATCATTAATCACAGTAATATTTTAATTTTAATTATTAGCTCAATAATAATATTAGCAATTGTATATTTATTATCTAAATTAAAAACAATATCACCAATTTTTGTATTTATTTTAGCTGTATTTTGCGCATTATTTATTTCACCATTTGGGGTAATTCATGATGCACATTCACTAGTAACCTTTGCGCACAATATTGCAAATAATATACAACCCGAGCAAGACACATTTGATTATTTACAAAATTTTCCATATTTATTAGGAGTTTCGTTTTATGAACAAATAGTTATTTCTATTTTTAATACTGACCTCAGCTATTCCCTTATCGTTCTCGATATATTTAATGCTGTAATGGTAACTTTCATATATATTTATATAAAAAAAATCATCCTGCTACTGTTTAATAATCATAAAACAGAAATCATATTTTCTGTATTATTTATTGGATGTGCACCGCTATTATTAAGAACAAATCATATATACGGAATTATTCCAATGCTATGCTTTGCAGTAGTTTCGATTTATTATTTATTAAAATCAAATACAATTTTAGATAGATCAAAAGCGCTTATTGCAATATCTATTGCAGAAACTTTTAAACCAAACACACTTTTATTTATATTAGGAATTATTGTATTTTTGCTATATCGATTAATTCAAAGATTTAATTTAAAAAATCTAATTATATTATTATTATTTTGCGTAGTTCCATTTTTTATAGCAAGCATACCAGCCGCATACTATGAACATAAAATAGGTATAGGTTTCCACAATGCACAACCAAAATTAGTTAATATACAAATGGGTTTAACCAGTGTACCAACTGATAAAGAGGGAATTCTAAAAAACGATACTGTAATGTCCTCTGGGTGGTTTTCAGGAGCAACAGCATTAGATGAAAATAGCATTGTTTTGCATTCAAATTCAGAGATTATCTCAAATAATACAAAATTAATAATAGCCGATACAGAAAATTATATTAACAATCCATCAGTAGCATTAAAATTTTTCGCAAAAAAATATATATCTCAGTGGGGTTCAAACGATTATTCTGTATTTTCGCAATATTTTGGATATGATACTATTATAATGTCAAAATTTGCACGCAGTGTTGTAGATGGCGCAATTTACAATGGATTGCAGATATATTTACAAGGATATAAACTTCTTATTGGTATATTTTCCTTATATTCACTAGCAATTTTAGCTAAATCTAAAAAAATAACAGTGTTTTTAATTCCATTTATAATAGCAATAGCTGCGGGTTTTTATGAAATATCTGAAGGAAGAGATGAATATGTAATGCCATTTTTTGCACTTATGCTCCCCTATGCAGCCTATGGAATGAAAATATTTTTCAAAAAAGTTGGTGATTATATAAAATGAAATTCTTAAAAAAATCAATATTATATATAGTAATATATTCCTCAATTATCTCAGCAATATTATTTGCTATTGTCAATTTATTATTTTATACAATAAGAGACGTACCCTATGCTGGCGTAACCCAGATATTAATTAAATATAATACTAATTTAATATCATTTTTATTAGCAATTATATTAATAATAATTATTTATAAAATTAGTAAATTAAAAATATATATTAAACCAATTTATATATTTATTTTATCTGTATTTTGTGCATTAGCAATCACACCATTTGGAATAATTCATGACTCATATTCTATATTAACAGTTGCAAATGAACTAGCACATAATAGACCTATTGCAAGTCACTTTATTATATATGTTCAAACATATCCCTTTCTATTTGGTTTAGCTGCATTTGAAGAAATAATAATTAGATTATTTCATTGTGAGATCACAACAGCATGTTTTGTTCTCGATATTATTTTCGCATATTTTATGATTCTCATATATATATATTTATACAAAATAACCACGATACTTTTTAATAAAAAAACTAGTTACATTTTTTCATTATTATTCATCGGATGTGCCCATCTATTGTTACGAACTAATTATATTTATGGATTAATACCTATGCTATGTTTTAGTACAATCGCCATATACTATATAATGCTATATATTAAGACTTATAGTAATAAATATGCATTTTTATCAATTCTGATGATAACAATATCTGAGGTTTTTAAGCCTAATACACTGATATTTATAGTTGGAATCCTTATTATATTATTATATAATTTACTGAATAAATTCACATTAAAAAAACTTATATTCATAATATTGTTTAGCACAATTCCGTTTATTATAGCCGCCATACCACCTATTTATTATCAGCACAGAACAGGACTAAATTTACTAAATCCTCCACCCGAAATTGTTCATGTTGAAATGGGATTAAGCAGTACAGAAACCATAGTTGAAGGTATTGTAACAGGTGATAAAGTAATGTCGTATGGATGGTATAATGGCGCTACAAATGATTCTGCAAACTCTACTGTAGAAAATGATGCTGAATATATTAAGACAAATAATGTAATAAAAATTAAACAGCATATTAATCATTTTATAAACAATCCAAAATATACATTAGATTTTTTTGGCAAAAAATACATTTCTCAGTGGGGATCAAATGATTTTTCAGTATTTGGTCAATATTTTGGAAATAAGACAAGTGTAATGTCAAGTTTTGCGCGAAGTGTTGTAGAGGGCTCAGGTTACAAATTGTTACAAATATATATGCAGGCTTACAAATTAATTATTGCCGTATTTACGCTGGTTGCACTAATAATACTTTCTAAATCTAAAAAAATAATAGTGTTTTTAATTCCATTTATAATAGCAGGTGCTGCTGCATTTTATCAAATATCAGAAGGAAAAGATGAATATGTAATGCCATTTTTTGTACTTATGCTTCCATACGCCGCATATGGGCTAAATCGATTTTTTATAAAAGTTGAAAAGAGATTAAATCTAAAAACTTATAATTAATTCTTGTATAATCGTACTATGAGTTCTAAAAGTTTCGGAAAAAAAGTTAGTAGATTTTTAGGGAATCTTACTGTTTCTACGATTCATTTAATCCTGCGTTTAATTATCATTACTCTTGGCGCTGCTTTTTTGCTTGGACTTGCTGTGTTTTCATGGGCATTTTATCATATCTCAATTCCGGAAAGAGTTGAAGGTGCAGATGCTGAAAGAACGAGTGTTTATTGGGATGATGGTACCACATTAATAGGTACATATTCTGGAGATAATCGTATCATCATTGAATGTGTAGATTTGCCAAAAAGTGAGGTACAAAACGAAAGCAATAATCTTGATGTAAAAAAACAAAACTATGTAGCAAATGCAATTGTAGCTTCTGAAGATAGAACATTTTATGATAATAAAGGTATTGACCCAATGGGTATTGCCCGCGCTTTAAGAAATAATTTATTAGAAGGTACGCGTCAGGGTGGTTCGACAATTACTCAGCAATATGCCGAAAGATATTTCTTAGGAAATGCATTAAATTATCAAGACAAAATAAAAGAGGGAATTATTGCTCTTAAACTTTCAATTAGTCAAGATAAAGATGTTGTGCTTTGCAATTATATGAACACAATTTTCTTTGGAAAAACTAGTTACGGTATTGAGGCTGCAGCTCGCTCATATTATGGTGTTTCTGCAAATGAACTCAGCATTTCACAGGCTGCACTTATCGCAGGAATCATTCCTTCACCTTCAAAATGGGATCCTGATCTTTCAGTAGATTCTGAAAAATGGGCTAAAGAGCGCTGGAAACGAACATTAGATTTGATGCTAGAAGATGGTCATATTACAAAAGAAGAGTATAATGTAGCGACTTCTGAATTTCCATATACAATTCAAGGTTTTCGAAAAAATGCAGAAACCGCGCAGGCTAATGCTGTAAACGCAGCTGCTCTTGCTGCACAACTTGCTACAGGTGCTGATGCCGAGGGTAATCCTGTAACAGCTGAAGAAATCGCAAAAGCCGCTGAGGACTCTGCAAAACTAGCAAACATCGCAGCTTATGCAGTTGAACAGGCTGCGAAATCAGATGCGAGTATCACTCAAGAAAACGAAAAAACTTCTTGGGAAGGGTTCAATGGATATGTGATGGCACAGGTGAAAACCGAAATTGAGGAAAATGAGCGCTTTGCAAAA
>JAISKS010000046.1 GCA_031260825.1 Bifidobacteriaceae bacterium | reverse complement strand
CGCCGCCAGATTTTGCCATAATAAAATAGAATAAAATTAATACAATTAAGAATGGTACAATTGCACCAATTAAGTTCATTAAATAAGATTGTGTAGGTACGATTTCATCAAAGCCATCAGGAATATCTGATTCATGAATTGACTTAAGAACTTCATCGCCTTCTTGATCAATATATAAGAAGAAAACTTTTTTTCCAAGATTCTTATCATCTTTTGAAAAATCATCTTTTAATTCTAAAACTGTTCTTTGGATATTATCTGTTACTTCAACTTTTTGAACTTTATTATCATGAAGAAGATCTAAACCATCTTTAGTTGTAACTTTTTTAGGAGCAGGATTTAATACTGCAGATAATAGGATTCCTCCTAAAATTAAAAATGAGGCTATCGAGACCCATAGCCAAATTTTATTAATTGGTTTTTTCTTAACAGCCATAATTTTCCTTACTATTAATATTAGTGTTTATTCATATTGTTTGAGCGCGTCAGGATTAAACACCACAACATCCTCAAGATTTCTAAATTTCTGATCAACATCAAGTCCATATCCAACTAAGAATTTATCATCAACATCGAATCCAATATATTTAGGTACGATATCTACTTTTACATTCATTGGTTTACGTAAAAATGCAAGAATTTCGATTGATTTAGGATTCTTTTTAGCAAGAATTTCGCATAGTTTTTCAAGAGTTATACCTGAATCAAGAATATCTTCAACAATAATTAATTCTTTGCCAGTGATATCTGATTTTAGTTCTGTGACAACTTCAACCTCGCCTGTACTTGCAAGTCCTCCATGATATGTTTCTAATTGAACAAATTCAAGTTCAATATAAGGAGTTGAAATGCATCTGGTTAAATCGGTCATAATCATAATTGACCCTTTTAACACGGATAAAAAGACAACGTCTTTCCCCTTATAATCAGCCTCGATTTCTTTGGCAAGTTCAGCAATTCTCAGCTGAATCTCCTCTTTGGTGAATAATACTTCTTTTACTAGCTCGGATATTTGATAATGTCTCATATTAATATATATTGTATCATTAATTTTTGTAGTTTGTGTTATTTTTCAAATAATCTTCATTAGAAATACCTAAATTTCTTTTTGCTTCATTAGATTTAACTTTATCAGCTGCGAGTGCCTCTGCGATTTTGTCTTCTAATGTAGCATAATTTGTCTCTAAATCATCATATTTAAAAGTTAAAGATGGTATTAAGCGAATACGAATTTGACGTGATAAACTTGAACGCAAACGTCCTTTTGCTGAATCTAAAGCTTTTTGTAAATCTTGTATTTTATTAATATGCTCTTCATTTGTTCCATCTTCAATTAATGTATAGTAAATTGTAGCGTCTTTTAGATCGCCTGTTACTTCAACTTCAGTGATATTTGCAAATTCAAAAATCTCATTATTAAGTTCGCTAATATCAGATGCAATGATTTTTTTCATTGTATTTTGAAGTGTTTGTTTATTGAAAGCCATTATAATTCTCGCTAGTTGCAATGAAAAATTAAATTAGTCTTTTAATGATTTCTTAGCTTTTTCTACGATTTCGAAGCATTCAATTTCATCGCCAATTTGGAATTCTTCTCCAGATTTAATTGATGAATCAAAGCCTGTAAGACCAATACCGCATTCAAATCCTTCGCTAACCTCAGCTGCATCATCTTTGAATCGTTTAAGTGTTTCAATTAATAAATTATCTCCAACCACAACGCCGTCTCTAATAAGTCTTGCTTTAGCATTACGTTTTACGCTACCAACTTCAACTTTACAACCAGCGATTGAACCAAATTTAGATGATGTAAATACTTCTTGAATCTTAGCTGAACCAAGTGGATTTTCTTCCTCAAGAGGTGCAAGCATACCAACAAGTGATTGCTCGATTTCTTCAGTTAAATGATAAATAATATCATAATATCTAACTTCAATTCCTTCTTTATCTGCAAGTTGTTTAATCTTAAGTTCAGGTTTAACATTGAATCCGATAATTACAGCATTATCAACAGATGCTAAGTTTACATCGTTTTGTGTGATTGCTCCAACGCCACGGTGAATAACTCTTAGTCCAACTCCAGCTGATTCAGGGATCTCAATTGATGCTAATGAATCTTCAACTGCCTCAACAGAACCAGATGTGTCACCTTTTAGAATAATCGAAAGCATATTAAGTTTGCCTTCTTCAACAGCTCCCATAAATCCTTCAAGACTCATCTTCTTTCTACGTTTAGAAAGTTCAGAAGCGCGTTTTGCTGTCTCACGTTTTTGTGCGATTTGACGAGCGATTTTATCATCAGCTGTAACAATTAATGTATCTCCAGCAGTTGGTACGGAGCTTAAACCTAAGATTCTAACAGGCATACCAGGCTCAGCATGTTCGATTTCTTGCATATGATCATTGTACATCGCGCGAACTTTTCCGTATGATGCGCCAACCACGATTGAATCGCCTTTATGTATGGTACCATTTTGAACAAGAACAGCGCAAACCGGTCCGCGACCTTTATCAAGTTTAGACTCAATTACGATACCTTTTGCTTCAGTGTTTGGATTAGCTAATAATGTTAATGCAGCGTCTGCAGTAAGAAGTAC
This sequence comes from Bifidobacteriaceae bacterium, assembly GCA_031260825.1. Lineage (GTDB taxonomy): Bacteria > Actinomycetota > Actinomycetes > Actinomycetales > Bifidobacteriaceae > JAISKS01. Next base: position 10,075 of record JAISKS010000046.1, on the reverse strand, counting down.
AGATTCTAAAAGCTCATGAATACCTTTTCCTTGTTTTGCTGATACATCAACAAAGATTGTATCTCCGCCGTATTCTTCAGCAAGCAATCCGTATTCTGCAAGTTGTCCGCGTACTTTTGAACTATCTGCGCCTTCTTTATCGATTTTATTTACAGCTACAATAACTGGGATTCCAGCTGAATTTGCATGATTAAGAGCTTCAATAGTTTGTGGCATCACTCCGTCATCTGCAGCAACAACGAGAATTGAAATATCAGTTAATTTTGCGCCGCGTACACGCATTGCAGTGAATGCTTCGTGACCTGGTGTATCAATAAATGTGATTTTTCTTTGCTCACCATTAAGTTCTTGAGATACTTGATAAGCACCGATTTTTTGGGTGATTCCACCAGACTCAGTAGCTGTAACATCAGAATTACGGATAGCATCTAATAGGCGAGTTTTACCATGATCAACATGTCCCATAATAGATACAACAGGCGCGCGTGTGATTGCGTCTGGGTCATCTTCAATATTTTCGTCATCGAAATTTGTCAAATCGAAATCTGCAAGAAGTTCTTTATCAACATCTGATTCACTAAGAAGTTTTACAGTATATCCTAATTCAGCGCCAAGCAATACGAATGTATCTTCGTCAATAGATTCAGTAGCTGTAGCCATTTGTCCTAATTTGAAAAGTTCTAATACAAGTGATGTTGGTGTTGCGCCAATTTTCTCAGCGAAATCTGTTAAAGTTGAACCAGCGCGTAATCTAATTTCTTGGTCTCCGTCACCTTTTATGATAGATTCTGAACGTACTGTTCTGCCTTCCATCTCATATTCTGTGAACTTGACTGTCTCCTTCTTTTTGGATTTTTTGTTACCTTTTCCGAATGCGCCAGCTGTACCAGCTTTAAATCCACGTCTTTGTCCGCGACCTGCAACGCCAGGTCCTGTAGGTAAACCGCCAGCGTTTGGTCCGCCCGCATTTGGGCCGCCTGCATTTGGTCCGCGATTTCCATCACGGTTTCCGCCTTGTCCACCCGAGTTATTACCTTTATATCCAGCACCGCCTTGTGCGCCGCCACGTCCGCCAGCACCGCCTTGGAATCCACCAGGTGCTCCTGGGCCGCCTTGATTAGTACGTCTTTTAAAACTGTCAACACCAGCAACAACGCGCATACCAGTTTGTGGATCAAACGAAGCACGATTATCGGCAAATGCACTATTTCCAGGCATAAATCTTGAATTAGGACGAGGAATTGAAATGCCGCTATCTGTTGGTGCAGCAGAAGGAGATGGGATTGAAATTCCAGAAGAATCCTCTTCTTTCGCTTCTTCCTTAACTTCCTCTTTTGGCTTTTTAGCCTTTGGCATTGGAGGGAAATTTAGCTGTAAATCCAAATCATCTTTAGGTTGATTGTCAGCAGGCGCTGGTGTATCATTAGTAGGTTTTTCAGATTTTGTATCTTCTTTAGATGCCTCTTTTTTAGTAGCACTTTTAGTAGCTTCTTTAGCGGCGTCTTTAGCAGATTCTTTAGCAGCCTGCTTAGCTGCGTCTTTAGCGGCTTTAACTGCTTTTTCGTCTATCTTTACAGGGATACCTTTTACAATTTGCTTAGCAATAATAGGAGCGATTTTTTGATTTTTCTTATCAATAGTTTCAAAAGTTAATTCTGTAACTTTTTTTGCGAATTCTTTAAAATCAGAGCCATAGCCCATAGCTTCTGCTAATTTTCCTGCAGTATCGTTTTGCTTTATATCAATATCAGTCATAGTAGTATTATACACTAAATAATATTAGTAGGCAGAAATGTAACAAACGTACGAATTAAGATATAACGTAGTGAACATCAAATAATATACGTGAATCGGTAGAATAATATGATGAATCACCTGCAGAATTGAAATCTAATTTAAAACCTGTAGCATCTATAGTATATCCATATGGATATACATCTTTAATTATTTTATCACTGTAAACAACCTGAGCCGCAGCAGTTAAAGTACTACGTGAAGAATAAAAATTTGTTGGAATATTTGTTACTGCATATTTTATGTACCAGCCGTTATGATTGCAGGGTATTGTTGTATCGCCAAAAGAAATATAACCTTGCATAATTATTTCATTACCATTTTTCACAATTCGCGGAGATGAATATGCGCTACTTCCTGTAGCAATAAGATTATTTTGACTGTTATATAATTTCCAGCTTCCTGCTGTATTCATGGAATATGATGAGGATTTTAAAACGCCATTCATTGTTCGTTCGGTCACTAAACTTGTAGAAGAGTTTGACAAACTTGTTGTACTATTGTTATCTAATATTGTGCGGCAAGCTGTTGAGCCAGCTGCTCCTGTACCTATAAATGCTTGAGAAGTAGTACAGTTTAATTTTGAATTAACTTCAGATTTCGAAAACACATCAAGATTTGTACGAGCATTTACTACATTATCTGCGCCTGTACCACCTTTTAATATGGGAAGTCCAGAAGAATCTGTGCCAATTGGAACTGCTACAGCATTTTTTGTACCGATTTGGATTCCTAGAAAAATTCCTGCGCATAAAATGAGCGAACCAAAAACTGCAAATGATATAAGTGCTGCGTAAGAAATGTTTATAGATGCTTTATTCAAGTTTTTATTGGATTGAAGACCTGCTGGGCGGGTGGAGTCAGTTTTATTTAAATTCATATTAATATTGTATCACAAAAAAAAAAAAAAACGATTTTTTTTCAAATGTGTTTTGGGGGTTTTTTAGTAAAAGGGGTGAGACTTTGCGTTTTTGCCAAAAAAAAAGGTCGCAATTTTGGCAAAAATGCAAAGTTTCACCCCTTTTACGAATTTACGAATGATTTAATTTTTGAACTGTTTCTTGAACTAATATTTCCGGTACAGATGCGCCCGAAGTTATAGCGATTATTTTGATTTGCAATTCTTCTAAATTTTTTATAAATTGATCTGTAATTTCTGCTGGAGTGTCTATCATAAACACATTTTCACAGTGATCATTTGCAACTTCTGTTAGCCTTTTCGAATTTGAAGAATTTGGAGAACCAATTACAATCACTGCATCTACGTCAGTTGCGGCTTTTGAAATTGCAAGTTGTCGGTCTGTTGTTGCGTAGCAAATATCACTGGATTTTGGTGTTACGATCTGCGGGAACACACGCTTTAATTCATCGGTGATAATTTTTGTATCAGCTACATTTAATGTTGTTTGAGAGAGCCATGCAATTTTTTCAGAGTTTGATTGGATATCCAAATCATTTATATCTTCAAGAGTTTCGATAATCGAATATGTACCACCAATTTCTTCGATTTCTCCAACAACTCCCCTAAGTTCATCATGACCATTATGACCGATATAAATTATATGATATCCATCTTGGGCGAGCTTAATTGCCTCTTTATGTACCTTATTTACTAGTGGACATGTTGCATCAATAATCTCATTATTTTTATCCAAAGCAAGTGAACGAATTTGTGGAGATATTCCATGAGCTGAAAAAACAAGTTTTGAATCAGTCGGAATCATATATGGATCTTTTATAAAAGTTACACCTTTTTCTTCGAAAGTTCTTACAATATATGAATTATGAACAATTTCATTAAATACAAAAGTGCTCTTTTGATTGTCTTCGTTAGACTCGTTGGCAGTATTAGACTCGTTGGCAGTATTTTCGAGAATTTCAATTGCTCTTTTAACGCCCTGACAGTAGCCTCTAGGCTCGACTAAAATAATTTCAAACATTTTCTTGTAAACTCATTACACCTAAATCAGAGTTTTGTAAAATCTCAATTGCATCGATTGCAGCTTCAAATTCGCGCATAGTTGTGTAAAGTGCGATGTCATGAATAATTGCAAGTGAGCGAATTTCATAACCAGCGATTGCAGATTTTTTCGAAGCATCTTGATCTTGTATTGCAGATTTTTTAGAATCGTCTTGTTCCAAATCTGTCGAAAAATTATCAGGAGTATTCACGATTAAATTAATTTCACCAGATTCAATTAAGCCTGTTAATTCTTGCTGATTATATGTTTTTGGATTAAGTCCATGCTGATTCATTACAGCCGATGTGCCAGTTGTAGCATATAAATTCCAACCAAGTTTTTCAAGTTTTACAGATAGATCTGCGGCAATTTTTTTATCCGAATCGCCAACTGTTATCAGCGCATTTCCTTTAGTAGGAAATTCTCCGATTGCTCCGATTTCTGCTTTTGCAAAAGCGGCAGCATAAGATTTATCGAGCCCCATTGCTTCACCAGTAGAGCGCATTTGAGGAGATAAAATCGAATCAACAACTGTTCCTTTTGTCGTTACAAATCTGCCAAACGGAAGAACAGCTTCCTTAACAGCATAAGTTTTTTTCGTTTTTAAATTATGATATTCAATAGATGTACCTAAATAATTTGCAGGCAAAATTGATGAAAGTTTTTCGCCAAGCATAACTCTTGTGGCAATTTTTGCAAGTGGTACACCTGTAGCTTTTGACACAAATGGTACAGTTCTGGAAGCTCTAGGATTTGCCTCAATCACAAATAATTTTTGTGAATGAATTCCGGATTTTTGATTTAATGCAAACTGAATATTTATTAGTCCATTTACATTAATTTCTTTTGCAAGTTTTTCGGTCGCAATATTAACTTCTTCAATTATTTCATCAGAGAAATTAATTGTAGGAATTACGCATGCAGAATCGCCAGAATGAATACCAGCTTTTTCGATATGCTCCATAATTCCACCGATGAAAATATTTTCACCATCATAAATTGCGTCAACATCGATCTCAATTGCATCGCTTAAAAACTTATCAATAAGTAGTGGCGCAGGAAGCGAACCTGCAGAATTACCTTGGCGCAAATTGGCTCTTGCACTTGCTTCACGAATTGCAGTTTGAACATAATATTCTAGCTGACTTGTATTATAAACAATTTCCATATTAGCTCCGCCAAGAACAAAACTTGGACGAATAAGTACTGGAAAACCAATCTTATGAGCGATGGATTCTGCTTGTTCAAAATTAATTGCTGTACCAGATGGAGGTGAAAGAAGTTCGGTTTTTTCAAGAACTTTTGAGAATAATTCTCTATCTTCTGCAGCGTCGATTGCATCAGGATCAGTACCCAAAATAGTAACACCATAATTTTTTAATCTTGCGGATAATGAGAGTGGAGTTTGACCGCCAAGAGTAGTTATTGCGCCGTAAATATCTTCTTCGTATTCAATAATTTCTCGAACTGTTTCGAAAGTTACAGGTTCGAAATAAAGTCTCGATGAAGTATCGTAATCGGTTGAAACAGTTTCTGGATTACAATTAATCATAATAGAATCAAGATTTTTATCAGTTAATTCATTTATAGTGAGAGCGGCATGAACGCAAGAATAATCGAACTCAATTCCTTGTCCAATTCGGTTTGGTCCTGAACCTAAAATTATCACACCTTTATTTTTATATTGAGTTTTTGATTCTTCTGAAGAGCCGCCGATCTTATAATGCTCACCTCTAATATATGTCGAATAAATATATGGCGTTGCAGATTCGAACTCAGCTGCGCAAGTATCTACAGTATAAAAAGTTGGTACAATATTATTATCATGACGTAATTTATAAATATCATCTTCGGAAGTATTTTCTAATTTCGAAGCGATTAGATAATCCGAAAATCCATTTTGTTTTAATGATTTTAATTGGCTTAAATCAGTATTTATATTTTTATATAAATCACAAATTGTCATGAAATTTCTAAGGAACCATTTATCAATTTTAGTTTTTTCATAAAGATCGTCTACTATATTTTCATCAGATAAATTTTCTAATAAATACTCTAATAAATTATAAATACGATTTGGATTTGGTCTGCTAATATCGCCGTAATGCCCAAAAACACTACTATTTTCATCAAGAGATCGGATAGCTTTCATAAAAGCTTCATTGAAATTTCCACCAAATGCCATAACTTCGCCGACGGATTTCATTGTGGTTGTGAGAGTATCATCTACATCAATAAATTTTTCAAAATTAAATTTTGGAATTTTCACAGCAACATAATCTAGCGTAGGTTCGAATGCTGCATATGTTGTTTTTGTAATGTCGTTTTTTATTTCATCAAGCCTGTAGCCAATCGCTAGCATTGTAGAAATTTTCGCAATTGGGAAACCTGTAGCTTTTGATGCAAGCGCGGAAGAACGAGACACTCTTGGATTCATTTCAATTACTACAATTCTTCCGTCATTTGGATTTATTGCAAACTGAATATTGCAGCCGCCAGCTTCAACTCCGACCTCGCGAATTATTCGAATTGAAAGATCTCTTAAGTTTTGATATTCAACATCAGTAAGTGTCATTTGCGGTGCTACTGTTATTGAATCGCCAGTGTGAACACCTACGGGATCCACATTTTCGATGCTACAAACAACCACAACTGTATCAGCATTATCACGCATTAATTCAAGTTCGAATTCTTTCCAACCTGTTAAAGATTCCTCTAAAAGCACTGTGTTTACTGGTGAAAAATGAAGCCCTTGTGATGCTATTGCTTCAAGTTCTTGTCGATTTTCCGCAGCTCCAGATCCTAATCCTCCCATTGTAAAACTAGGACGAATGATTACAGGATAGCCGCCTAAACCGCCTTCGCTTATTGGAGTTTCAACAATATTTACTGCCTCTTCTAAACTGCCTGCAATAAATGAGCGAGCATTTTCACCGCCGCATTTTGTGACAACCTCTTTGAAAATTTCGCGGTCTTCACCTTTATTAATTGCTTCAATATTTGCACCAATTAATTTAGTATTTGTTTTAGCAAGAGTGCCATTATCATGCAAAGAAAGCGCAGTATTTAGTGCAGTTTGTCCACCCATTGTCGCAAGAATTGCATCTGGTTTTTCTTTCTCAATTATCTTTGCTACAAATTCTGGAGTTATAGGTTCAATATAAGTTGCATCGGCAAATTCAGGATCAGTCATAATTGTCGCAGGATTCGAATTTATCAAAATTGTGCGAATATTATTTTCTTTTAGAACTTTTAAACTTTGAGTACCAGAATAATCAAACTCCGCCGCTTGCCCTATTACTATTGGCCCAGAGCCTATTACTAAAACTGATTTTATCGATTTATCTAGTGGCATTTATTTATCACCTGCATTTTTATTTGGTACATTATTATTGCGCATAAGATCTATAAATTTATCAAATTCATTTTCAGCATCATGAGGTCCAGCGGCTGCCTCAGGATGATACTGGACAGAAAAAGCTGGAATATCAAGGCATTTTATTCCTTCAATCACATTATCATTTAGATTATAATGAGACACAATTACATCTCCAAATCCTTTAGGAGATTTGATTTTTTTACCAGCTTGAATTTCAGAATCTGAAAGCGGAAGGTTCGATGCGAAACCGTGATTATGTGCTGTAATATAAACCTTAGAAGTCTCAACTTCTTTGACAGGTTGATTAATTCCGCGATGCCCAAATTTCATTTTTTTAGTTGAAAATCCGAGTGCGTGAGTTAAAAGTTGATTGCCCATACAAATTCCGAAATATGGAATTTTACGTTTTAATACTTCACTAAGAAGTGCAATTTCATTTATCGCAGTTGCAGGATCTCCTGGTCCATTTGAGAAAAATACACCATCAAAATCTTTTTGTGTAAGCTCATTTATATTTGTAGTATTTGGAAAAACAGTGACATTGCATCCGCGCATATTTAAATTATTTATTGAATTTGCTTTAATGCCTAAATCGATTAATGCGACTTCATAAGTATTGCAATTTTGTTTTGAATTTAAATCGCAATATTGAGAATGTTTCCCAATTTTTGATGGATAATTCGTTACGGATTTGACAGAAACTTCATCTACAAATTTCGATCCTTCCATAGAGTTTTGATTGCGAACTATATCGATAGCGTCATTAGGAAGATCATTTTTAGCGTCATTTATGAGCGAAACCCCAGAAAATATTCCGGCTTTTAAACTTCCATATTCTCTTAATATTAATGTGAGTTTTCTCGTGTCCACTCCATATAAACAAACTGTATTATTTTGTGCAAGCCATTTGGAAAATTCATTTTCAGATCTCCATGATGAAGACTGAGTAGGTTTTTCTTTAAGGATGATCGCATTTGGATAAATTTTTTCGCCGCCAATTGACTCAATATCTTCCGAATTAACTCCTGTGTTTCCAATATGTGGAGCTGTGAAACAGATCATTTGCCCAGCATATGAAGGGTCTGTAAGAGTTTCTTGATATCCAGACATTCCTGTAGTAAAAACTAATTCGGCTAAAACTGGATTAGTGGTACTATATTTGGAAGGTTCGTCAGTTTTTCCAGTTGTGGTACCATATTTGGAAGGTTCATCTTTAGGTAGATTTGTACCAGTTTTGGAAGATCCGTCACTTTTTGCAGTTGTTGTACCTGCATATTCTTCAAGAATTTCGCCGACAAAAACATCGCCGCTTTCAAGTACTAAAAAACCTCTCATAGATACATTATACAACAAAAAGTTGTGCTATACTTAAAAGTATAAATCAATCAAGGAGGCAATTATGTCAGTAAATTTATTTGATATCAGTGGACAACATGCAATCGTTACAGGTGCATCATCAGGGCTTGGAGCTCAATTTGCAAAGGCACTTGCAGCACAAGGCGTGAAAGTTGCATTATTTGCCCGCAGACTAGACAAACTAGAGCAATTAGCAGCAGAAATTGAAGAGGAATTTGGTGTTCGTGCGCTTCCAATTAAATGCGATGTAAACGATACAGATGCTGTAAATGCGGCTGTAGCAGAAGTTGAAGATAAATTTGGTACAATCGAAATTCTTATCAATAATGCTGGCGTTGCAAGATCAGTACCTGCAGAAGATCAATCAGATGATGATTGGAATGCAGTGATTGATACTAATCTATCTTCAGTTTACAAAATGTCACGCGCAGTTGGAAAAATCATGAAGAAAAATGGATATGGCCGAATTATTAATCTTGGTTCAATTCATTCAAAAGTTGCTATGCCAGGTATGCCAATTAGTGGTTATGTGGCTTCAAAACACGGCGTTATCGGTCTTACAAAAGATCTTGCAGCTGAGTGGGCAAAAGACGGAATCACAGTAAATGCAATCGGACCTGCATATTTCGAATCAGAAATGACAGGCGGATTCATCGGTTCAGAGCCATTCCAAGGCGTTCTAAGAGCATATTGCCCAATGGGTCGCGCTGGAAAACCTGGTGAATTAGATGGAGCAGTTATTTATTTCGCATCTAAAGCATCAAGCTTTACAACTGGTCAATACTTAGCAATTGACGGCGGCTGGACTGCAATTTAATTTGGTACTTCTCGCATATATAATATGAAAAAAATAGTTTTACTCGATTTTGACGGTACAATTGCCGATACATCTGAGGGCGTTCTACGCTCGATGAAATATGGGCTCGGCACTATCGGGTTTGATTATTCGCAGGTGGATTTGATGAGTTTAATCGGTCCACCTGTATTTCTTGGTTTTGATATGATCGGCGTCCCTGCTGACAAAAAAATGGAAGCAATCGAAGCGTACAGATATGCATATGCTACTGAGATTTTTGATAAAACTGGGAAAATTGTTGAGGGTCTTGAGTTTAAGGGACCTCACTTTGAGGGTCTTGATGTGCAGACTACAGTACCAAAATTAGATGGAAATCTAGATAATGCTGACGTGCAAAATTTGGCTAGAAAATTAGAAAAATTGGAGCGCGGAATGGATGCTCTCAAACTTCTTCCTGGTATGCTTGACTTATTTAAAGCCTTAAAATCTCGCACGGAAACAGACGGTTGGATTATAGATACAGGTACGAGTAAGCCTATTGACTACACAAATTACTCAATCGATTTGCTTAATATACGCGAGTATTTTACGAAAGATTATGAAATTTTTGGCGCGTCAATGGATGACACTCGCCACTCAAAAAAAGATGTATTAAAATATGCATTAGATGTTCTTGGTTATGATGAAGACGTCGATAAAGCGATATTAATCGGCGACAGATTTTACGATGTTGAAGGTGCTACAGCAGTTGGCATAAAAACTATTGGTGCAGGCTGGGGTTTTGCACCT
>JAISKS010000017.1 GCA_031260825.1 Bifidobacteriaceae bacterium | reverse complement strand
AATGGATATAATGATATCGCAAATTTTACTCCTGTTCAAAATAATATTAGCTATAATGATGAAGTTGGTACAACTCGCGGAATTCACGCAGAGCCTTGGAATAAGTTCATTTCTGTTGCGACTGGAAAGGTTTTTGGAGCTTGGGTAGATCTTCGCGCAGGCGAGACTTTTGGGAATGTTTTCACTTGTGAGATCGATCCTTCCGTTGCGATTTTCGTACCAAAAGGCGTTGGAAATTCTTATCAAACTGTTGAGGTAAATACTGCTTATGTTTATCTTGTTGACGCGCATTGGTTTGCTGATGCGAAATATAAATTCCTAAATCTTGCCGATAAAACTGCAAATATTAATTGGCCGATTTCTCTTGAAAATGCGATACTTAGTGACAAAGATTTGGCTCATCCGACTATTGAAAATGTTGAGCCATTTGAAATTTCATCCGGTACAAATATTGAACAAAAACAACCATCATCCGCTACAAATCTGCTAGCAAAAAACCCACAAGCTACAGCCCAAAAAGCTGTCTCTACAAATGGCGAAAATATCTTAATTGTCGGTTCACGAGGACAGCTCGGATCTGAGCTTTTAAAAACTTTTCCAAATGCAACAGGTGTTGATTTTCAAGAGCTTGATATCACAAATAAATCTGCCGTCGACGAATTTGATACGAGTAAATTTGACTATATAATTAATGCCGCAGCGATGACTGCCGTTGATAAAGCTGAAACTCCTGAGGGAAATAAACTTGCATGGAAACTAAATGTCGATGGCGTGAAAAATCTCACTGCAGCTGCCAAAAAACAAGATGCAATATTCTTTCATATTAGCTCAGATTATGTTTTTGACGGCACAAAAACTGCGCATACTGAAGATGAAGATTTCTCTCCACTTTCAGTTTATGGTGTGACAAAAGCTGCTGGAGATCGAGTCGCAGAAACTTATAATAAACATTATATCCTCAGAACTTCTTGGGTAATCGGTCGAAATCCTGAGGCGAATAATTTCGTGAAAACGATGTATAATCTTGCGCAAAAGGGAGTCAAACCTTCAGTTGTTGACGACCAATTCGGGCGATTAACATTCACCTCAGAGCTAGCTCGCGCGATAAAACATTTAATTGAATTCCCGCTGACGGAGGGTAAGCCGGGCGCTTCCGAGACCGTACCAAATGAAAAATCTTCAGACTCAAAATTGCTTGAAAATGAAGAAACTCTTGGCTCATATGGAACATATAATATTTCAAATTCGGGTGACATAAAATCATGGGCAGAATTTGCTGCTGATGTATATGAATCTGCCGGAAAAGATAGACAAGATGTTACGCCTGTAAACACTGATACATATTTTAAAGATGCAGAATTTTTTGCTCCAAGACCAACAAATTCTGATTTCGATTTGACTAAAATTATAAAAACTGGATTCGAGCCAGCTGATTATAAAACGGAATTTATAGAGTATATAAAATCATTAAGTGTATAATATTATTATCAATTAAGGAGTGAATATGAAAGGTATTATTTTAGCAGGCGGAAGTGGTACGCGCCTATATCCGATCACGCAAGCAATTAGTAAACAGCTTATGCCGATCTACGATAAGCCAATGATTTATTATCCACTCGCTACATTAATGCATGCGAAAATTGACGATATTCTTATCATTTCAACTCCTGAAGATATGCCTGGTTTTCAAAAACTTTTGGGCGATGGGTCTCAATGGGGAATTAAAATTTCTTATGAAGTTCAGCCTAGTCCAGATGGTCTTGCGCAAGCGTTTACAATCGGTGAAAAATTTATTGGCAATGAAAAAGTTGCATTAATTTTAGGTGATAATTTATTCTACGGAATGAATGATAATATCGATGATAAACTTTTAAATGCTACAGATCCTGATGGGGGAGTTGTGTTTGCGTATAAAGTTTCAGATCCTGAGCGCTATGGTGTTGTTGCTTTTGACGAGAATATGAACGCAATTTCTGTTGAAGAAAAACCTGAACATCCAAAGTCGAATTATGCACTTGTTGGACTTTATTTTTATGATAATTCAGTTGTTGAAATCGCAAAATCTATTGAGCCTTCTGCGCGCGGAGAGTACGAGATCACTACTGTAAATGAGATTTATTTAAAGCAAAATAAACTTCAAGTTGCATTGCTCGATGAGTCAGATGTTTGGCTTGATACAGGCACAATTGATTCAATGGTTGAGGCTGCAGAATTCGTGCGAGTCATTCAAAAACGTACTGGTCAGATTATTGGAAGTCCAGAAGTTGCTGCTTATAAAAATGGTTGGATATCAGCTCAAAGACTTGAAGAAATTAGTAATGATTTATTAAAATCAGGATATGGTAAATACTTAAAAATCTAATTTATTATGGCAAAAACTTTCGTAAATCAAACTCATCATACTCCGCATTTCGGTTTAAAACGCTATTCTGATTGGAAACCAAATGATATGGTTTTCCGCGCTGTGCTTGTGATTGTAAGACTTTTTTATAGAACCACAAGTAGGCGTGTTGAATATAATGTTGAGAATATTCCGCTGAAAGGTCCTGCGATAATTGTCGCAAATCATATCTCAATGTATGATGCTGTTGTGATGCCTGAAGTGATTGTTCGCCGCGGAAGATGGCCTCGAATGATGGTTAAAGATAAACTTGCAAATATGTTTTTTATTGGTTGGATACTTTCTCATATCAAAATTATTTCTGTTGTAAGAGGTACTGATAAAGCTGCCGATGCTCTTGAAGAATCGATTGATATTGTAAAAAAAGGTGGTACATTAACTCTATATCCAGAAGGTACATATACTAAAGATCCTGAGTTTTGGCCAATGACTTTAAAAACCGGAGCTGCCAGATTAGCCCTAGAAACGGGGGCTCCATTGATTCCTATTGCACAATGGGCTGAGCAAAATAAATGGCATAATATTCCGTTTGGAAAGTTTGTATCATGTTTTGGAAAGCGCCGAAAAACACTTTCTATTTTAGTTGGTACCGAAATTAATTATGCAAATCTTTTTAGCACTTGGAAAAATCTTGATGACAAACATGGCGAAGATGCAGCTTTGGTTTTAGAAAGTTTTGATGATTTAATTTGGGAATCAATTGTGCTTTTAGAGGAAAAACTTAGAGGAGAATCTGCTCCTGAATATACAAGATTTGACCGCAAAACTATGAAGAGAGAACATTACGTTTGGAAAGCGCCAAGAGATATTAAAGAAGATATTAGCGAAGATTTGAGTGAAGATTCTGAAGCAAATTCTAGTGATGACTCTAGTGAAAAATCCGCTGACTATGCTGCGAAAACTGATGCTAAAAACTCTAAAAAACAGGAGTCAAAATAATGAAAAATCCACGCTTTTCGAAAGTCCCTGTAACATATAAAATCTCCTCATTAATCAAAGGAAGTTTCCGATCTTTAAAATCTAGTTTGGGAATTAAATCAGATAAAAACGAAGTTAACATTTCTATTTTAGGAAACGGCGCATGTGGTACATCATTTGCAAAAGTGTTCGCTGCAGCAAAAGATGACCATGGAAATTTCATTCATAATAGCATTACTATCTGGGGTCGTAATGAGGAAATTACTGATGGAATCAATAAAAAACATCGTCAAATAAAACGCTTCCCTGAAATACAATTACCAAAATCTATCAAAGCTACAACAGATAAACGCGACGCTATTGCGCATGCTGACATAGTTTTCATTGCTGTATCTGCACAAAATGCACGCGCTGCTTTAGCTGAATTCAAACCATTTGTAAACAGCAAAACTATTTTTGTAAGTTTAATGAAAGGTCTTGAAGCAGATACAAACGCACGTATGTCAACTGTGATTTCCGATGCATTAGAGATTCCATTAAGCCGCGTGGCTGTGCTTTATGGTCCGAATTTAGCTGGGGAACTTATGGAAGATATGCCGTCCGGCGCTGTAGTTTCTTCATCAAATTTGCGCGCTGCAAAACTCGTTGCACGCGTTACAAATACTGAGAATTTCAGAGTATATTTATCTCCAGATGTGATTGGCGTTGAACTTTGCGGTTCAATAAAAAATGTGATCGCGATTAGTATTGGAGCATGCCGAGGTTTAGGATATGGATATAATACTTCCTCAACTTTAATCGCTCGCGGGCTCGCTGAAATGGTAACTCTTGGAAAAGCGATGGGCGCAAAAGACGAAACTTTTTTCGGACTTGCAGGCGTTGGCGATTTAATCGCAACATGCTCTTCATCAAGTTCTCGCAACCACGCTTTCGGATATCATCTTGGACAAGGTCTTACTGTTGAAGAGGCGATTGAAGCATCCGCAGGAGTGTGTGAGGGTTTCAAAACAGCTCCTGTACTTTTAGAAATCGCTGAAAAAAACGGTCTTGATTTGAAACTAATTAAAGCAATAAATTTATTAATTCGCGGAGAAATTACTGCTGACCAAATCGCTGTGCTTGCATTAGAATCAACCAATCGCGATATATTTGGATTAAGCGAATTCGAGTAAGATTATGTCAAAAAAAGTTATTGGTTTATTATACGGTGGCAATAGTCCAGAAAATCCGATTTCGATAAAATCCGCTACAAATATTTTTAACGCTTTTGAAACTTTCGACACTCTCAAAAATAAATATTCTTTAGTTCCAATTTATATCGATTATGATAATTCGTGGGAAGTCAATTTTGAACTTCTAAAAAGTACTGATCCTAAAGAAAATCCAGATTTTATTTTTACTGGAAATTTCGAAATTCATGCTCCAAATTCTAATAATGCAATCGCCAAAATTGACTCTGCAATTTCTATGGTACATGGATCTGGGGGAGAGGATGGCTCGCTTCAAAAATATTTTTCTGAGCTCGGTATCCCGCTATCTGGCTGCGATGAAGCTTGTTCAGTTCTCGGTTTTGATAAATCACTTTCTCATGATAGAGCACGCGAGTCCGGCGTTGATGTAACAAAAAGTTATGTTTATGACAGCGCAACTTCTCAAGAAATCTCAAGCGATTTTTCGAAGCATTTTGATGATGACAAAATTTATTTTGTAAAACCTGCGCGCTCTGGTTCATCTTTTGGTATTACAAAAATCACAACTCTAAATCAGCTTGAATCAGCTGTAAATGAAGCATTAAAATTTGATACAAAAATAATAATTGAAGAAGGTTTATTAGGCTCAAATTTCGTTGAAGTTGAATGCGCTGTTTTGCAAAAAAAAGTAACTGGTGGCGCTGATGATGATCTTCATGCTACTCTTCCTTGCAGTATCCACGTCAAATCTGAATTCTATGATTTTGATACAAAATACGAAAACGAAGATGCAGTCGAAATAAAATATCCCGCGCTAATTCCAGATGATTTGCGCGAAAAAGTTCGCATTGATTCGCAAACACTTTTCAAAACTTTTGGATGCTCTGGACTTTCTCGTTTTGATTATTTCGTTGATGTATTATCCGGTACAGTTTACTTTAATGAGATCAATACACTTCCAGGTTTCGCAAACGTATCTATGTTTCCAAAAATGCTTGAAGCCGAAGGAATCGGAATTGTCGAAATCATTGAATCCATCCTGTCATTCGCGTGAGTGATTGTCATTCCTGCTCAGCTCTGTCATTCCCATACCAGTAAATGGCGAGCTCGCTCGACTGGGAATCCAACGAAAACCTGTCATTCCTGCACAGCTCTGTCATTCCCATACCAGTAAATGGCGAGCTCGCTCGACTGGGAATCCAACGAAAACCTGTCATTCCTACACAGCTCTGTCATTCCCATACCAGTAAATGGCGAGCTCGCTCGACCAGGAATCCATAAAAAACACTGGGCTACAGCCACAAACCACTCCGTCACATCACTATTTTAGTTACATAACCAATCCATAACATTAATTTGATTTATTCCCTCGTGTGTTACCGAGCCAAAATCAGTTGTAAGTAAAATTTTTTCAAAATTATCTTTTATTTTCTGCAATGATTGAAGTTCCCGCTTTAATGTATCTTCATTTTCTACTGACCAAGACACTTGGTAATATTTAGTATCACCCTCTTTTGTTTGAACAACAAAATCTACTTCAAAATTATTATTTTTCCCTACGTATACAGTTTTATTTCTACGGAGTAATTCTAAATAGACTATATTTTCCAATAAATGCCCACGATCATTATTTTTTAATTTTCCTAGTTTCGACATTCTAAAACCAGTATCAACTAAGTAATATTTATCTAATGTTTTTAGTAAATTCTTTCCTTTAATATCAAATCTTGGTACCTTATATATTACATATGATTCAGATAAATATTGCAAATATTTAGAAACAGTTTGTTTATCTATTTTTGTGCCATTAGATGTTAAAGTATTTGCGATATTCGTTGGTGAAATTTCAGAACCTACACTATCAAAAATAAAATCTGCTACTTTATAAAATTCATTTTTTGATAAGATAGTATGTCTAATAAATATATCTTTTTCAATTATTGAAAGAAGTAAATCTTTTATATAATCAGATGAGTCTATAGATCTTGATTTTAATATAGTAGATTGAGGCATTGCACTATTACATACAAAATCAGCAAAAAAATTAAGATTAGAATATTTTGATTTGTCTATAAAATTCATAAATTCAAAATATGAGAGAGGTAATACATGGATTTCAACATATCTTCCCGTCAGGATTGTACCTAATTCACTAGAGAGCATATAAGCATTCGATCCTGTGACGTATAGGTCGATATATTTTTCAATATATAAAGCATCCAGAAGTCTTTCGAAATTTTTTATATTTTGAACTTCATCTAAAAAAATATAATTGTTAACTTTTGGGTTACATTTTTGTATTATATAATCGTAGATTTCTGTCCAATCTTTATTCAAAAAGTTTGCATATTTTCTACTTTCAAAGTTAATTTGTATGGTGTGATTTTTTATACTTTTTGCATAAGTATTTAAAATAGTTGATTTTCCACTACGTCTTACGCCAGTGATTACTTTTATTAAATCTGTATTTTTATATTTATTTAATAAATCAATATATGTATTTCTTTCGATATTAGTCATAAAAATATTATACTACAAAATATTTCATTTTATTACAGAATCGCCAAAAGTCTCAAAATAAAAAGTTTGGCGATTCTTAATATTAGTATTGCAATAAAATTTATCAATTTGAATGTGAGTCTAGCCTGTCATTCGCGTGAGTGCTGTGTCATTCCTGCACCACATAATGGCGAGGTCGCTCGACCAGGAATCAATAAAAACGGGATTCAATGCGAAAAATAGTGATTTCACTGCATAATTTCCACTATATTTTACGAAAACACCGGTCTACAGCCATATACCATTACGCGAAATAACTATTTTCCTCAACTCACCTTAATAAAAAAGCATTTATGTGCTACAATAGCATTATGAATAGCAAACCCCTAAACCAGTCTCAAACAACTAAATAATTATGAAAAAAGTTTTAATAAAAGTATCTTGGTTTGTATATATTATTATATTTATTTATTTACTATGGTATTATCACGCAACATTAGTGTATGGAACTGAATCCAATCTAAGAGAATCTGATCTTCAGCCATTTTACTCTCCTTTATTTCTTGAGTATTATATTTGGATAAAATTCCACATTTCCGCATCAACATTTATATTTACATTCATATATCCTATGTTTGTATTATTGTATAATATCATATATACAGGAATATTAAAACTAACAAATGAAATTTATGTACATAAAAAACAAAAAAAATTAAAAACACTCAGAATTCATCGAATAATTATTGTATTAATATATTTGCTAATGTTTTTATTTATAATATTTATATTTTGCATTTTGGAATTTGGTAATCATACTAGCTGGCTTTTGTAATTGCCCTGCATACCATTCCAACGCATGCCTGTTATTCCCATGAAAATGGGAATCTACATCATTCAATATGGATTCCCGCTTTCGCTAGAATGACAAATCAATGACATACCTAACCAGCAATCCACAAAAACAATACCCGCATTTAGATTTGCAGACCCTAGAATATATGCTATAATTAATTTATGGTTAACGATACAATTAATAAAGACAAAATAAAAGCTGTAATTTTTGATTTCGATGGAGTTATGTGCGACTCAGAAAAATACTGGGGCACAAT